>CAXBGT010000009.1:0-56013 GCA_963975265.1 uncultured Saprospirales bacterium | reverse complement strand
CAACGTACTAAAGAACTGAAAATAAATTAGTTATGCAAAAAGATATCCACCCAAAAGAATACAGAAAAGTAATCTTCAAAGATATATCAAACGACATTTCTTTCATGTCTAGCTCGTGTGCTGACACAAAAGAAACAGTAACTTGGGAAGATGGTAACGATTATCCGCTTATCAAGTTAGAAATTTCATCTTCATCGCACCCATTTTTTACAGGTAAAATGAAGTTTGTAGATACTGCGGGTAGAATTGATAAATTCAACAAAAGATTCGCCAAGTTTGACAACCTTACGTCAAAACCTGAACCTGAATCTGAAGAAAATTAAAAATATCAAGAGCCCTCAACTGAGGGCTTTTTTTATGTATGTAATTTTATTATCTCGCTGCTGGCGGAAAAAGAAAACAATCACCACCAATTGACATGAACACTAATATCATACTCTTCGACGATGACAACTGGGAAGGCCTTCTTCCACTAACTTTTACTAGACCTATCTGTGAACTTAGAGTGGGTATACTCACCATCAGAGAGAAATGGGAAAAGCACCTCGAGGCACAAGGCAGTTATATCACGCAAGATTTTCTATCTGAAAAATTCCCTATTCGTATTGAGGAAGATAATATAATAATAAATAGTACGGTACTTCCTACTCCTAAAATGCTGAAATTAATTAGGCAATTAGGGCACAATGAAGCTATATTGGAAGGTGATGAATTGTTAGCTGCTAGATTAACAAGAGATCAATTTGATAGTCTTATTGATGACAAAGGAATCACGGAATTGGAAGGCATAGATGTGTCAAAGGATACAGATCTGATTCGAAGAGTAATTCGACCGTATGATTTATTTACTCATAATGATATCGAGATCAAGAGTGATTTTGAAATTTTGACTAAAGGACGAAAGTCTAAGATTCTTTCTGATACTAACACTGTTATTAATCCTGATAATATTTTTATTGAAGAAGGAGCATATGTAGAATGCGCTATCCTGAATGCTAGCACCGGACCAATATATGTCGGGAAGAATGCGACAATCATGGAAGGGAGTATCGTTAGAGGTGCGCTAGCTATGTGTGAAGGGTCTTTGTTGAAACTTGGGGCAAAAGTCTATGGTGCTACCACAATTGGACCTTATAGCAAAGTAGGAGGTGAAATAAATAACAGTATACTGTTAGGTTATTCTAATAAGGGGCATGAAGGATTTTTAGGTAATTCTGTACTAGGAGAATGGTGTAACTTAGGAGCTGATACCAATACTTCGAATCTGAAGAATAATTACGATGAAGTAAAAATATGGTCTTACGAAAAGCAAAAATTTTGTAAAACTGGTCTGCAATTCTGTGGACTCATAATGGGTGATCATTCTAAAACTGGAATAAATACAATGTTCAACACAGGGACTGTTGTAGGTGTAAATGCTAATATATTTGGTAGCGGATATCCTAGGAACTATGTGCCATCTTATGCATGGGGCGGTGCATCTGGATTCAAAACGTACCTACTTGAAAAGTCAATTGAAACAGCTGAGAAGGTCATGGCACGTAGAAATGTACCTCTAGAGGATGTAGATAAGGCAATTCTGGAACACATATTTCTAAGCACTTCGCAATATAGAATTTGGGAAAAAGCTGGTAAATAAATAATTTGTTAGTCTTTTCTTTGTCTAATGGCCTTGCGTCTAGTTATTCGCATATCGATGTTTCGTAAAATGCCATCAATTATATATAGGCGTTCGATGGTGGTTAAAACTTGAAAATTGCGAAGTATACAAATTATAAAAAATAATTTAAGAACTCTAGATTTAGGAGTAATTCACTAGTTTTGCATTATCATAATAATAGTATGAAACAGCCAATTTGGAAACGGATTAAGTCGTATTTTGTAGATGTCCACATCGAAAGTTCATCATCAATATTTAATGATGAGTTGGACGTTTTGCTAGTTAAGGGAGAATATCAACTTGTCACACCAGAAGCAATTTACTCTTATGGAAATAGATATGATAATTTCTTTGAAGCATTTAAGAAAATAAATATTGGTAATTACGATATTGATTCTGTCCTTTTATTAGGTCTTGGATTAGGTAGTATTCCTTATATGTTAGAGCAATACTTCAAACAAAACTATTCTTATACGGCAGTTGAAATAGATGAGGATATCATTTACTTAGCGAGCAAATATGTAATCAACGATCTTGCTTCAGAGGTTTCAACAATATGTACAGATGCGTTGCACTTTGTTGAGATTGATACACGAAAGTATGATTTTATAGCCATGGATGTATTTGTTAGTGACTATATACCTGAGGAGTTTGAGTCTGAGGAATTCCTTTACTCATTATCAGAAAGAATAGCGGACAATGGATTATTGTTGTTCAATAGGTTATACTTTTTCGAGAAGGACAAAAAGAGGACTAAGAGTTATTTTGATTTAATATTCAAAAAGGTTTTTCCTGAGGGTAGATATATTGAAATCAGTGGGAATTGGATATTATTAAATAAATAGTGAGAAGAGTCAAAACCTATAAATTACTATTATAAGAATCATATCTAGATATTGATGAACCATTCTTTTGTTTGAATGTGTTAAATCTAGAGTGATAAGAGATAATACTGGCCAGTCCAGGTAAATAAAAATGTTTATGGCATCGAAAAGACAAGAACAAGTAGCGGAATTGATAAGAAGGAATTTTGGAATAGTACTCCAAAGCGATGGATCTTATATCTATGGAGATGCTTTTGTAACGGTAACATCAGTTTTGGTTTCACCTGATTTGTCACTGGCTAAGTTATACGTTAGTATCTTCAATACAGAAGATAAAGAAGCTGTAGTACTTAAGCTAAACAAAGAAATAAGAGGCCTGAAAAAATCTCTAGCATATCGTATTAGAAAACATGTGCGAAGGATTCCAGAAATTGCTATATACATGGACGATACTCTTGACGAAATGTACAAGTTGAATCAGATATTTGACGGGCTAGACGAAACTAGTCGAGAAGAAGAATAGCTGAGTAGGCCATAATGTTTTTTCCATAACTACCTTATATATATATATATAATCACTTCTTAGAAACAATAACTTGTCCTGCTAATTCAGGATCCATTTCTATGGATTTTTGACCCTGTTGTACAACTACTTTTTCTCTGGTAATTTTCTTAATTGTAACGAATGTATTGGGTAATAGACCTAGTTCCCAAAGATCACTTTCTACAGATTCATTTACCTGATCCTTTATGATTCGAAGTCTTAAATTCATCTTCTGGGAAATCAGAGACATGTTTAGTTTTTTAGACTTTTTGGGAATAGGAGAACCATGTGGATCTGTATCTGGATATCCTAATTTTTTGTCTACTTCATCTAGTAATTCATCCGTAAGATGATGTTCTAGTCTGTCCGCTTCGTCGTGTATTTGACCTTCTGTAAGGCCCATAGTTTGAACTTGGTATGATTCCCATAACCTGTGTGCCCTTACTAAAGATTGAGCTTGACCCAAGCCTTTAGCTGTTAGTGAAATGTCATTGTCCACCATTATGACACCTTCGGCGGACAGGTATTTAAGATGTTTTTTTAATTTTTGGATACTTAATCCTAGTCTGTCATTTAGTTTAGCAAGGGTCAACGGATTCTTTACAGAATGTTTAATTGCTTGCCTGAGAATATCTTCTCTTTCTATTTTCTGTCGTTGTCTATATGATCTTATAGTTCTGAGGACTAGTCCCTTCTCTGGCGAAAACAATGCCGCAATAAAATATAATGAGGCCGCTACAAGTACCATCGCAGGACCAGGAGGTGTATTATAAACAATGCTTAATATCAAACCGAGGACTGAGGAAAATAATCCAACTATAGCTGAAATGACTATTACATATTTTAATTTGTTTGAAAGTAGAAGAGCTGTAGATGATGGCGTTATCAATAATGCAACAACCAAAATCACTCCAACGGTTTTAAGTCCTGCTACAATGGCAAAAGACAACATCAGCATCAAAAAGTAATGTACCATTTTTGTGGAAATACCCATGGTGCTAGCTATCACAGGCTGGAAGGTAGTAATAAATAGAAATCGATAGAATAGAGCCACACTACCGATCGTATAGACAGTAATTAATAGAGTCAAAATGATATCCTCATTAGAGATACCCATAATACTTCCTATTAAAAAGTCTTTAAGGTCAAGATGAACTCCACCTTCATTGTTGAGCCAACTAATACCAATTACACCTATTGAGAACATCAGTGTGAATACAATTCCTATTGCAGCATCATTCTTAGTCTTAATATTCTGCTGTATCCATGTAATCAATAAGGCAGTTAATAGTCCAGCTACCACAGATCCCATAAAGAAGCCAATAGTGCTGTAGCCGAATAAAATGAAGGCAAAGAATACGCCTGGTAAGATCGCATGAGACAATGCATCGCCTATGAGAGACATATTTCGTAATACGATAAAGCAGCCTAGTACACCATACATTATGCCAATGAGCGAACAGGTGATTAATGCTCTTATAGCCCATGGTTCTGACAGTACATCAAGAATATCATTCATAACACTTATGTGTTTATTAACACAAAGATACTTGAATATTTAATATAGGTATAATATATTTTTAGGGTAGTCTAAAAATGGAGATGATTCTACTTCCCGCCCTTCCTTTTGACTGTTTTTGTGTTTTTCTTTTTTGAAGTACTGCTTGATTTCGCCTTTTTATTGCTGCTAGGTTTTGGAGAGGATTCTAGTGCTTTACCAAGATTTACAGCATTGTTCTTTTTGGAATTTATGAATAAGAACTGACCGCATGTTTCCATATATTTCAAATCTCTAGGGACACAGTAAAGATGAGCACCTTCATTGAACGCTAAAAGAACTTCTTTTTCCCCTTTTGATACAGAACATTGTGATAAACGGTCAAATTTATCCTTATATTTAGCTTCACCAATTTTCTCTTGTCGTTGGATAGTTTCATCCGCTATTTCTTGCGTATATACTTTGAGAATGTCAAACTTTAGCCCACCTCTGAAAGGGGAGTTGCTTCCTCCCTCAATTAGTATCTTTTTTGCCTTATCCTTTTTTATTTCATTCAAATCAACTATTCTTGATTTTACAATAAGAGTTGACAAGATCATATATTCGATCACATTTCTCATACAAGATCTTGATTCTGATAGAGCCTTGTTTATTAATTCTGATCGGTTAGGTGATTTTCTTTCTAACATTTCGTACCCCATGCCGTCTGCTACCATCCTATATTGTGATGCAACTTCACCAGTTTCAACATCTACTAGTTCGAAGTCAATTGTAAAGTTGACTTTGTTCCAATACACGTATCTATTTTCTCTTCTCGACTTTATAGCCTTTTCAACTACTTTTTGTCCTTCGTCGAATTTGACTAGTGAGACTTTTGATTCAAGCAGATAATTTGCACCAACCATTGCCGCAGATGCAATATTAGGGTTGTCATCATTCTTTAATTTTTTTCTCCTATAGTTTATTTGTTCTAGGTAATCTCTCTCCACCAAGGTCACGTAGTCTGAGATGCCTACGATAGACTTTTCAATTTCACTTTTTATGATCGATCTAAGATTTTGTTGATTATCAGTAGCTTTTACTTTAGGTGAGGCAACTGATATATTGATTGATTGATCTTGTCCAAAGGTGATTTGAACAAAGAGACATAAAAATAGAGGTATATATAATTTAGATAAGTATTTCATATTTACTGATTTGTGGTGATGCAACAGGATACCTTAGGTTTTCTACTTTGCAGGGCCTAACTGAGTAGGGCTAACGAAGATGTCCTTTCCTTGATTAAATGCTGTTAGAATCTCCTTTTTGCCATCGCCTACTTTAAATTCGACTTCACTTCTTGATACTTCTTTGGGAGTATGCAATTGACCAACACATGAAAATGTGTAAACTTTCTTTCCGTGAACCTCTAATTCTTTATCGACAATATGAGCGTATGCATACTTCGGCGATCCTTGCATAGTATTTCTGTGCTTACTAACATTGACAGACTTTACCTTGTCTCCTTTTATTTCACCTAATTTTGTAATGAAATTGCCCGATGGGAATACATTTTTTATTCCAGTATTAGTCGCCTCCATGATTACTTTTGCTATGATCTTACCGGCAGTTGTTGTAGAATGTTGAAGCAGATGAATTGATGAAAATAGAGCATCCTTCTTTACATTGTTTTGCATAACGATAGTTCCTTTGATGAGGTCAAGGCATTTTATGTCAGCATTAAATCTTAATGTGCCTCCGCTTCCTTCTTCATTTTTTATAGTTTCAAAATTCAAAACTTTAAGAACAAACATATAATGGGGAGGCTTCTTTTTCAGTATACTAATTTTGCCTCCTGTGTCATATTCATTGGTTTGCATTTTTCCTTTTGTAGCAATTCCAAATCTTGCTCTCTTATTAATTCCGCTTTCAAAACCAAGAGTGATATCTTCAAGAAAACCTTCTGGAATCTGAAATTTTTGATTGTCTACAATGAATTCTGCAGGTGACTTTGAGGCGTATACATTATTTTGAAGATAGTTGAGTACATGCTCTTTATCCTGAGCATATGATTCACTAGCACCAATCATTATTAGTAGAGTGAGAATAGTGTTTTTCATAGTAATTCTATTGGGATGTTAATTAGATTTATGTGAATTGTTGCTTGAGTAAATTGATTTGTCTTAGTTTTCATTTAAGCATATTAATGTATCACCATCATTATAGCTTTTGAAAATCTCTTTTTTTCCGTCTTTCACTTTTGCAATGTAGACTTTATTACTTTCTACATGCTTTACTTCTACTTCACCAATAAGTATTTTTTTTCTGTATAAAGATTCACTTTTGGATGCTTCTTCTCTATATACTTTAAGTCTCATAGCCCGTCGAAGGTTACAGCCTTCTTTACAAAGAAGAACTACCTCGATAGCTTTGTCCCCTTTCGCTTCTCCAATTTCGAATAGTTGGATGTTAACTGTACTTCCAATATCAAGATTTTTCATGATCTCAGCGACTTGTTCTTCAATGTATCTGCCGAAATATCTAGGCCGTTCAACACTTAAATCACCCAGTAAAAAACGGTTGATTTTATACTTATGTGAGAAGAATTTTTCATTAGTGGCTACATCTAAAATCTGAAGAGTAAGGTCTTTATCCTTATCATCAAATTCGATTTCAAATAGCCAATCGGCACCAATAGCTTTATCTTGCTCTACATACTTGCCATCCATAAATGATTCACTTTTCTGTATCCTACGTTCTCTTTCAGTAAGATAAGTCATGTCTCTATCTATTACTGTAATAAAATCGTGCTCAAGAAGAGACTGCTCCATATGCTCTTTGATGAGTTGAGCTGTAGGCTGAAAATCTGATTGACTTACTTTTACATCAGATACCATGATAGCAGTTGTTTGTGCTATAGCCTGAAAGGCGCAAAATGCACAAACTATTAACGAACCAGTTTTCTTAATCATTTATGATGTTTTTCACCAACAACAGATCGATGATTCTTCGCCTTTCTTTTTCTTCCATAGTCTGTAATTCTAAACTTTTCATAAAAGAAACAAAAGACTGGTCATAATCTTTCTGGTAGTCATTCTTGATGATGCTTATGATATCTTTCAATTCGCTATTGCATTTAGATGAAGGACTTACATTTTGAATTTCTCTTATAGCTTTTTCGTAATCTTTTGTACTTAGGTAAGCATTTACTTTTGTGATATGTCTTTCACAATATTCATTCTGATAACTATCGTAGACCTTTTGTTTGAGAACCCACATATCATCTTCACATTTCACTATTCTTGATGAAGCTAAGGAATATGCCTTTTTGTATTGTGACGTACTTATGTAGTTGTCTACAACTGAAGCCAAACTAGCACAGTCTGTTGGTTGAGCACTTTTCATAGTTGAGGCCAAAAAAGTATTTATCTTTCGCTTTGACCGTGTAATGGCTCGTACCATGCTCTTCCTTGCTTTGGTTAAGTTTCTTCCAGATCCAGACAATTTGAATGTTTTATATCCTATTTTTGATTCATCGATCAAACTGTATACTCTGACTGTTAAATCAGCTATCAATGCGGTTTTGGAGTCTATTCCTGCCATTTTAGTTTCGCCTACTTCTTCTAGTGCGAGGTCAACATATATTAATCCATAGTCTTCTTGGATCGCTGTTTGGAATCTGTTAAGGATATCATCAGATGATACAGTAGGAATGTCATTTCTTATTTCGTTAACAAATATGTCCTGACTAATAGCACTAGTACTTAAAGATAATCCTAATAAAATTATAGAATATTTATTCATGTCACTTGTTATTGTATTGTTATGAAAATTCTACCTCCTTGTAGGTCTCTACTAGACTCTATACCAAGTGTGCGAAGGTGTTTTCTGAATTTTTGTACAAATTTTGAAACCCTAAAATTTCTCCCATCTTCCGTCTTGAGCGGTACTCTCATTTCATCGACAATCATTTTAGTAGCGGTAACTCCTTGTATGTGATAATAAGATCCATAGCTGTTTTTCTCTAGCCAATTTTCTATCTTATCCGACAACATATCTAAATCATCAAACTCATAATCCATATCAAATTCACTTTCTTCAGAAAATGTGATATTCATAGCAAGCATTCTACCATTGGCATTGATATCTTCAAATCTCATCTGAAGTGTATTCATAAAATCGTCTGTCATTTCACTTACAGCTTTATCTACCAATTTCTCAAAACTCTCAGTATGGAACCTTGGAGATACGCCCGATTTGTTTGCCAATGAGACTCCTGTGAAAGCATCATATGCTGAAAGTATGACAGTTACACTATTACCTCCACCTGACCTATTGATCGTAGTCTCTGTTTCTATATACATATCTGCTCCACTGATCTCGATAAGGTCTTGTTTGATAGAAGTTTGATTCTCAAGTTCCATCACTTTATCGTTACGGAGCTGTTTTAGCTTTGCTGCAAGGTCAACTGTAGGGAAGTTTCTTTTGTCAAAAGCTTCTTTGACGTTAGAAATCGCAAGTCTGACTAGATCATTTTTTTCTAACTCAGCCGATATGCTTCCATCACTAGTAGTATATGGGATAACCATAACTTTAGGCTGTATTTTTGCGGGTGCTATATCTTGAGCTTGAAGATTTATATTCGTAGTAATAACAAGTATAAAACTCCATAATAATAGAAGTTTTGTTTTCATGTGTTTAATAATTTACCTGATATGATTACAATCCAAACCCTCTAATAATTCCATTTTGCTCTAAGTGAGACCTTAGAGCTGCTAGATTGATGAGTAATTCAACTTCGGAAGAAGGGTCATTGATTGAGAAAAAATTGTAGTTGCTATTTTTTTGTTCTAGGATAAAAGAGTTGATTTCATTTTCAAGCATATTATCTAAAAATCTCTTATTGGCCTTGTAAGTTTTTTCAGAATTATTGCCAAGTAAGGGTGTATTTTGGTTAGAGCCAGGGATTCCTCTCAAAAGAATATTCCTGAATGCATTTTCAATAGCATTTCTAACGGAAACGCCCTTACCACTGCCATATCCACTTGCCTTAACTGCTAGTTGGCCAGAAGTAGTGCTTTTTAGTAGGGTAGTTTGGCCGGTAAATTTAGAAGATTTGCAATTCGTTAATCCTATTACCAACATGGTCGAAAAAACGAGGATTAGTACTTTGTTGATTTTCATGTAATGCTGGTTCGTAGTTAGATAATGGCAAATATATATTAATTATATATTTACACCTTCATAATCAATATTATAGTTGATATAACTTCTACAATCTACAATACATGATCTCATACACTAAATCAATAATATCTCTTTTTAGTTTTTTGTTTTTCTTTACTATTTCATTTTCTGTCAATGGACAGTCTCTTGATTGGGTGGTAGAGCCTATTATCTCAGATTCTGAATCCATTAACCTGAACCTAAAAGCGCAGAATAATACACTCAACCTTGTTAGTGTTAGAAATGGAACAAAATGGGGTATGAAAAATATTAAGAATGAAGTTATCGCTCCATATGAATTTAAAAATACACGAGTGTGGGCGAATGGAAAATATTTCAGTATGATGGAGGGCAGAGTAATAAGATATTTTGATCCTGAAGGGTATGAAGTAGATCAATTGGAGGTTGATACATATCAGAAAACTATTAACAAGAGAAAAAGAATTAGAGAAAAGGATGAAAAACTAAAGAATCTAAAGGAGCAGCATGAATTATTTAATATTTATGCGGTACTGAATGAGCGTGGATATTATAAATATGTAGCTACCAATAAAGAGACCGGGGATACTATATGTTCGCAAATTGGGGAAAAATCATTTTTCACTACAAGTGATAAATACTCAATTCAGAATAACGCAGAGACGAAAAAAATAGAAGTAAGAAATCCAACTGGACAGGTAGTCAAGACGTTAGCTGATAAGACTAAAATAGATGAAGTTAGGTCTGATAGAATTGTGGTGTCTCTGGATAGAAAGAAAGAACTACTTACAAGTAAAGGTGAGGAATTATTGCCATTAATGTACACAAGAATAAGGTTCGTTACTGATAATTACTTATCCCTTTCTAAAGATGATGAAACGTATGAGCTTGTAGATCTAGACGGTAATGCTGTTCCCAATGCTTCTGGGTCCAATATATATAGCTCAGGTATAGATGGAAAAATTGCGATAGTGAAGTCGAAATATGAAGTTACCATATTTGATGTGGGCACTAAAGAAAAAGTTAATTATCCTTTCAAACTAGGGCGTAAAAAGATAGGTGAAGGAACATTTATAGTTACTAATAAAGATACGCTAAGTGGATTGTTTGATATTTTAACCGATACTGAGATTATTCCTTGCAAATATCGAAGGGTACAAAGAGAAGGGTCATTTATAGTTGCTGGCAATTACAAGAGTATCCGACATAGGATGAGAAATAAGAAAAAAACTAAGTATTTAAGTGTGATAAATTTAGATGGGACGGTGGTCCTAGAAGATAGCTTGATGAATGTGACTGTTGTAGATAATAAGATTCTTATAGTTAAAGGGGTAGATGGTTTATATAAGGTTCATGATATCAATGGAGAACTTATAAAAGAATTACCAGAGAACACAGTAATAAGTACAAGTAAATGTCCTAAATACTTTTCTGCATCGATAAAAGGGGAGAAATATAATTATTTGACCGTTGAAGATTTTCTTGCAGAGAATATTAAGCTAGGATACAGTTCTGTCAGTGAATATAAAGGAAATAGAAGTAAAACAAAATCTTACATGATTGTCAAACGAGGAGATAAAATTGGTCTTATTGATTCTGCAGGAGACATAATAATACCAATTGAGTTGGATAAACTTGATATCGGACATTCCAGTGACAAGTATATAGCGGCTATTAAAGATGGCAAATGGGGCGTGTTGAATAACCCGCTGTATGAACCGTATTAGGGGTATTCAGAAATGAGAGTCATCAATTACTTTTAACTATAATTTTGTGCATTTAATAGTTTTTAGCGGTTGTTCTTTTTTGGAGATATATCTTCAATCGGCCTTTGTTGGCATAGTTTTTTGAGAGCAAATTTGCATAAAAAACAGACCATGTTTGAGATGGAGCATGCGGAATCGAGTTTGGGGCTGTTTAGTCAAGTGGCTTGCGAAGCAAACACGTAGGCTAGTGTAGAGAATTGCAAATTCTCGGGCTAGCAAATACTCGTTTTTGTTTCGTTTGTTGAGATGGTAATCTCAATAGTCAATGAAAAAAATGAAAGCCAAGCGGCGAGCGGAAGGTTCGTTTGAAAATGATGCACTGTGTTTACGTAAAATCATTGAAAAATGATGCATAAATTCAGAAGTAAACATAATGAATGTACTATAAATAAGGGTGTTCAGTATTTCTGAATATCCTAAATTAAACTTATTCTCTATTAAAATATGAGCTTATGCCTAAAGAATAAACCATACCATTTGAAGAGAAAAGATCTCCTGTTGGAGTATTTCCATCTATAGTAAAGTTATAAAAGTCACTTCCAAATGGTAAGGCAGTAGAGTCAAAATCATCGGCAGTGAAATCAATATCTTGTTCTGATCCGTTTACTGCATAATCATATGAGGCAGATAACATGATTCCGAATTTTTGTGCGATCAAAAATGTCATCTCAAATTTTGGGGACAAGTAACACGTAGAATGACCTGCTTTGATGCTTACATTTCTATCCACGTAATCTGTATCATCGATCACTATGCCGAAGGTGTCAACTGCTATAGATCCGATTTTGAAGTTTGTGTTTACTCCAGAGAAACCTAATGAAGGTCTAAGTAATAAATCAAATATTCCGATTTCGATAGGGTAGTTGTATCCTACGGACAATCCAGCTTTATTTTTTCCAAATCCAGATAATGGTGCATTCAAGAATAAAGAATAGGTAAGTCCATTGTACTTTCCCCACTTGAAAGCAATATCAAGTGCAATATATTTTTCTGGGCTATTGATTTTCTTATCAAAATTATACTCCAATTCACGAATAGAGTTTTCTGAGAAAGAAAGATTAAGATCAGATCCATCGATGACCAACCCACCACTCACAAGCCCAATGTCAAACGACGTGAACTTCTCAGTTAATCCTTGACCAATAGATTGAAAACAAGTGAATGCAAAAAATATGATAATTAGAAATTTGTTCATTGTAGTGATTAATAGTTTTGAAGGCTGAAATATATAAAATGTTAGTGGAAAGACCTACTATTTGCAGTCGATAGATACACTTTGGATGAAATCGTATTAGTTGAGAAAGTCTTTTTGATAAGTCAAAAGCAAGTGAGTAATTAAAAGCGCAAACAACTGACTAACAATTATTTGCGCTTTTTTTTCGATTTGTACCCGGAGTTCCGCAATGCGGAAGAGCCGGGAATCGAACCCGCACGGCCGCGAATCCATCCCGATTTATCGGGACGAGTCTACCAAATAATTTTTTGAGATTAAATCTTTAATACGAACCTTAGATTTCCAACTTTTCAAGACAGATTCTCTATTAACCGCTTCCTTTCTGGAATAGAAAGATTCGAAATAGACTAGTTCCCAAGGTCTGAAAGGTTTGGTTGATTTGACATATCCATTCTGGTGTCTAATGAATCTCTTCTCTAAATCAGAAGACTGTCCTATGTAATATTTATCGAAAATAACGGAGTATAAGATGTAAGTGTAAAACATTGTGATTGATTTAGAATAAAAAAGCACAAACAACTATCAAAAGTTATTTGCGCTTTAGTCGATTTGTACCCGGAGCGGGAATCGAACCCGCACGGCCGCGAAGCCACAGGATTTTAAGTCCTGCGTGTCTACCAATTCCACCACCCGGGCAGAATCCAATCAATATGAATAAGATCATACCAATAAATAAAAATAAAGCCGAATCTATTTATCTAGACCGGCTCTATTTCGTTGAGCGAAAGACGGGATTCGAACCCGCGACCCCGACCTTGGCAAGGTCGTGCTCTACCAGCTGAGCTACTTTCGCGTAATTTTAAAGAACATGCTTTTTCTAAAGCGTTGCAAAGATAATATAATCTAAACTTATCACAAGTTTAGGAATGATTTTATTGCAATTTGGTGTGGATGATTTTTCATAGGAAGTATAAACCTTTGTAAATACATGAGTTAGGTAAAGACTTTAATGCGAATTATTTTATTTAGAATGGAATAGGTCAACATGATAGAGAAGTTTTTATAAAAAACACCAGCAGAGCACTCTCTAATAATTACTAATAACTCTGGTATCGATCAGAAAATGATACTAATACGTATTGTTAAAAAAGCTAATTTGTAAAAAATGGTAAAATATTCCAGTTGGATAAAGGTGAATTTTATTAATATGTAAAGTGCATAGCTACAAGAATATGTAGTTTGATTCTGGTTATTTACTGTAAAGCGTGGAATTGCGATTTATTTAAATATGAACATTTATTTACATGTTTGGCATACCATTTGCATTTAGAGTAGTATGAGTTTTGGTTATTAAATTGAGTAATGCCCGTGATTTTCGTCTTTCACGGGCTTTTTTTATGTCCTGTGCATTAGTGTTACCTTTTCTTTTATGCTATCTTTCTTATTATCAACCCTTTATCAATCTAGTTAGTAAATAAATAACTACTTATATTCATTATGGCATTTGCAATTGATTGTTTATGGGAAGAGTGTAAGAACTTATATATTACGTCGACCAGTAACTATTTACCAATACAATGTCTCATGACTAAACTAACTACCCTCTCTATTCTATTTTTCTTTCCTACTTTCATAAACCTCTGATATAATTAATACTGTGGTCGATTTCATCCAGGAACTTCCAATACCAGGTCATGAATATTATTTTGTGGCTGTATCCTATGAGGACAATAATTTGAGCAGTTTAATCCTGATCTTCTATCTTCGAGTGGACAACAATGCTCGTATTTACAAAGTACATGCGATGTCAAGGTCATAAATTTCCAAAACGTATTGACTAGTATTAAGAGGAAACTAACCTAGCCTATAGAGTTCATACTTATGACTTACAATGGAAAGTCGACAATGGAAAGTCTGATCTACAAATAAGTTTACTATTATCTAATGGTCAGTTGATTGATGAGTGTAATTTGAAAATAGTGAATACATTTCAGCCCTCAGGTAGTCGGCGATTTGCCAAGTGGCGTATAATTCGTAAAAGTACATATAGAGAGAAATAAATCAGTCAGTACACATAGAGTATTTGTAGTAAACTGATTAGATATTAGGTGATAATAGAAATAGAGTCTAATTCAACTTTCTAAAGAAGGCGAACAATAAATTCATATTTTGACATAAGACTATTTCTCTTACTTTCGTTCTTGTATCTTAATAAGAGTATAGAATGAATATAAAAAATTAAGCGCTAGCATTCGTCTTCCTAATATCTCTATTGTCCTGTGGGGTCGATTCGAAATCGAAGGAAACAGGAAGTGCTAAGACAAGTACAAATAAATCAACTAAACCAGTAAAAAGAAACACGACTAAGTCGGTTAATAAGGTTAATGCTCAACCTGAAACCAAAATGTCTAAAGCTGTTTTATCTTCAACTGTAACACTTGGGAATATAGACTATCAACTAATTAATGCAAGGCTCTTTCAAAAGATAAACAAAGAGAGAAAAAGACTTGGCCTTCCACTATTCAAAAGCAACAATGACCTAAATAAAGCAGCCAAAATCCACAACGACTACATGGTGCGTGTTGATATTCTAGATCATAACGAATCAGGAACATCTATACCAACTATGAGAGATAGAGTCACCAAAGCAGGTGGAAAATTTCGTACAGCGGGTGAAAATATTCAATACGAAGGATTCACAATCAGGACAACTAATGGGGTAGGGTCGATCATAGCTCCCACATATGAGGCGCTTGCTGAACAGCTGTGGCAAAATTGGAAAACCTCTCCTCCACATTACAAGAATCTTATCAATCCAGAGTTTATATATTTAGGCACTTCTCTGAAATGGAGTGGTAGAAAGACCGCTGTATTTGCAACCCAAGTGTATGGAGGCTAAGTTTACTAAGAAAATAAAATAGACACATTTAGTATTTATTTAGAAAAACAACATTTTGACTGCAAGTCATTATTAAGTTATATTTTTTCTCGAAGAAGGCTACTATACAATTGACTAAGCTCGACAGGGTGAGCACCTCTTTTATATTTCAGGAATATTCTAAGGTTGATCCAGTTGATCTTTAGCCAAGAATTGTTTTCATATTTTCTAGCACTTACTGTCGCATCGGAATCTACGACTGCATATGGAATATTGTTTTTCCTAATACGGTCAATAAAATCAAAGTCTTCCATGATTACAAATGACTCATCAAATCCAGTGAGTCTTTCGAATGTGTCCCTAGTCACAAACTGACATTGGTCACCACCACCTGCAAAGAATCCATCTCGCTTAGTAAATTTCGAATTGATTCTCATCATTAAGCTTTGATTGTCGAATCGGTACGAAAAAAACCAGCTTTATTACCTTTTTGTATTGCCTCCTTGATTTTTGTCACAAAGTTATGTGGAGGTCTGACATCAGCATGCAGAAACATTAAGACTTCACCTAGACAGAGTGCACTCGCCTCGTTCATTTGGGCAGCACGTCCCTTATTTTTGGCTTCGAGATAGGTTACTCCTTTGTTTTTTGCTATGTTTCGACATCGTTCCTGTGATTCAGGAGATTCTGATATTATGATGTTAATTTCTGATCTTTCTTCGATTGTTGAAAGGAAATCTAACAAAATGATTATATTTTGAGTTTCATTAAAACATGGGATAATCACATCTATCATATTTGCAAAAGTCGTTTTTTTTTAATTATGAAACTTAAAATTAGTATGAAAAAATATTTAGCTCTAATGTTTATTTTAATTTCAAGTTTTGGGTTTTCTCAAACATCAATAAAAGATACGAAGGAAGTGGATTACGTGGATTTATCGGTGAATTTGATTGATGACCAAAAAATGGATAAAGATGTTACCAGTATCATAGAAACATTAAGAAATTCTACAGCGGATGGATTAAATGCCCAACTCACTGATGACAAGAAAAAGCTAGCTTTCTGGGTAAATATCTATAATGGGTACATACAGTATATCTTGTCAAAGAATCCTGAACTTTATGAGGATAGACGTAATTTCTTCTCTATGGAGCGGATAGATATAGCAGGTAAAACACTTAGTTTTGCCAGTATTGAGCATGGTATCATCAGACATTCACAATTTCAATTCTTTATGGGATATCTGACTAATCCTTTTCCATCCTCATTCGAAAAGATGTTAAGAGTTGAGGAGCGGGACTGGAGGATTCATTTTGCGCTGAATTGTGGTGCGAAAAGTTGCCCACCTGTAGCAACATATCATCCCGAAACTTTAGACTACGAATTTGATTATATGACCAAAGAATACCTTAAAGAACAGACTGTATATGGCAGCGGAGAAAAATTGGCGAATACTGTAACCTTGTTTTCTTGGTTTCGCGGTGATTTTGGTGGGCCGGATGGCATCAGAGATATCCTAGTAGACTACGATGTCGTAAGTGAGCGGCCGAAGAGAGTAAAGCTAACTTCTTATGATTGGACTCTAGACTTAGGTAATTACAGAGAAATACCTGACCAAAGATTATAAATTAGAATGCTTCATTTGCAGTGATGTAAAAATTAAATCCTTCATTCGTAAATCCAAAATCTAGTCTAATTTTTGTTCTTTCCTCCTTGTTTAGTATGTACCTAAGGCCAAGACCTGCTGACAGTTTAGTTCTATTTTTTATTAATTCTTCAGGAGATTCTCCTAGGGAACTGAGAGAGATAAATGTCACGGCACCGAATCTACCTGAAATTGAAAATCTGAGCTCAGATTGGATATTGATCAATGTCCGATCCATAAATCGTCGGTCGCTATATCCTCTTCCGATGTTGGGTGTTCCTACATAGGGATAAACAAAGAATGGAGCATCTACAGTTACAAATGATCCAGATAATTGGCTAGCCAATATCCAACCTTTTTTGATGGGAAAATAATGTCGAATGTCAGCATAATATCGACTGTAATCATAGCTAGAACCCAGCGATGGTGATGATATATCAGTGCCAATTTCTGTGTAAAACCCTTATTAGGATCGAATAAGTGATCACGATTATCATAGATAATTGAAAATAAGGCGTTAGAAATATACCCTCCCGATTTACCATTTAAATCATTAGATTCAAGAATGCCACCTGCCGCTAATTGCTTAATATCAAAATTGTCAAATCGATATCCAGCTCCAATAAATAGATTGGTGGCGAATTTCTTTAGAGCGATGAGATTTAATCGTGGGAAATTGACATCATAAGTTTCTTTAGCAGCTAAAGCTGCATCTGGACCTATTCCGTAAAAATTGTAAAAGTATCTATAGTAGCCCAATTCTCCTTTGATTCTATAATTTTCATCAGATGTGAAAATGTCGAACGGTACAAATAATAGTAATTGATTCTTGAATGTGTAAGCTGCACTGTACAGAACCTGAGAGGGCCTTGTATTAGATTTATTATCACCAGATCGAAAAGTCAAAATTCCTGTGCCTCCCAAAGCAAATCCTGTCTCAGGTAAATAGAAGGCAATTGGCAAGATGTTATGTGTGAGTCGATTGCTTTTTATAGTGTCATTACTCTGTGAACTTGAATCATATGGACAGAGTATGGGAGCAACAAGAATGAGAATCAGTTGTAAAAAGCGTTTTATACTCATAGCGACAAAGATATATGATTATCCCACTCTGGCTTTAATAGCCTCCACCATTGTTACTTTATTTATTTTACTGTCGAGCCAAGAGATAATGTCCAAATACAAAAATGGACGTTTCTCAAATCGTTCATTTTCAATATCGGCTAGCTTCTCTCGTAGTTTCCTGAATTCTTCAATTATTGAATCCCTCTTCATCTTTGGAGTACGTCTAACGAATCTAAAAATCTCCATTTGTACTTTTTCCAACTCTCCCATCTTCAGTAGAAATCTGAAGACGGACTTGATCTTATAACTAACGAGAATATCATTCCCAAGTTCATAATGCGCTATTAAATTTAGGACTCTGGAAAAACACTGAATGTCCACTTTTAGCCGAGCTTGATATGTGTTTTCAACTTTATTTAAAAAAGTAATGGTCTGATTTAAATTTCCATTTCCGAAGTATATGCATGCTATTTTGTAATTGAATACCATAATTCTACTGGGATCCAATTGATATTCCATCTGGTCAATCGTATGCTCTAATTCCCTAACAAAACTAGCTCCATAAGCATAATTAGCACTCATGAATATGCTATTGATACCATGCGTATATTTGAAAAGTTGCAATTGTCCTTTTTCATTAACAGACAGGCGTAGACTTTCATCACTATTAAATTGGAGTAGCTTTTCTATATTCTCTCTGAATTGTTTTCGTTTTCCTGCCATAAATAGTGCATTCAAAACATTGTGCATCCCTTTGATATATAACACTGTGCCAAGTGCGAACATTGCAGGATATTCGTCAAATAGGTTGACCCATTTCTGAGCATAACGATAGTAATTCAAGAAATCCTGCGCCATCTGATAAAACCAAACATAGGACTGGTAGAGATGTAATTTTTGATAGAAATCTAGCGTATCTACTTCAACTATAGGCAGCAAGCTATAGAAGTATTTGTGCAACACTTGATACTCTTTTTCATTTTTTACATACCCATTTTCGAGGTACCTTGCGTAAAGCAATAATGACAAGTTTGACAGCTCATTAGTTAGTACCAAGTGCTCGATAATCACATTCGATTCTGCCGCTAGTTGATACGCTTTTGGAGACATACTTTTTGTGACATGTTGAGTTTCTATTTGTTTTTCAAAACTTATAGCTAGATAGAGGAGCGGTTTTAATTGTATTTCGGACGCCATTCGTTTAACTATTTGCAACATATCAAGACTCTCTCTATATTGTCCTTTTGCATATAAAACTTTAGCAAAATCAAACCTCTCCCTAGCTTTGATCTCAGGATAGATTTCCTTATTAAAATCTCTCAATGATCGTAATAATGCCTTGCTTAATGTTGCTCGAAGATTAGAAAGTTGAGCCTTTTTAATTTCAGGGATCCTCTTGGGTATATGTTGATCATCAAACTTTCCATACTTAACCAAATGGTCAAATAATCGCACGTACAACTTCTCACCTTCTCCTGACTTTTGAGAATTAAGCTTAAAGTTTCGTTTTTCACTCTTGGACATTGAGCTAATAAGTCGAAGAAGAGAGGATGATTTGAGCATTAGAAATAGGTGTGATTGTTATTTGATAGCGTTAATATAAAAGGATTTATTGGATAGTAGTGAATCTTAGAAAGCGAGCAAACTTCAGTTTTGGTAAATATTGAGGGTTTTGCTGCTATCAACGTTATACTTTATACTCTATACTTTCTATTTATATTGAATAGCATCGTATGAAAATAGCAAGAATCACAAAATTGATATAAGGAATACTTCGAACTCGAGAAAACAGCCGAGGTCAAATATGAATTCAATGATGGATATGTGACTTCTTTGGCTGGAGGGACAATTTTGCATAGCGGTTACTAACTGCAATATAATTGCTCAATATCGCTTTCTCTTGCCTCATAAGAAAAAGAATGTAATGTTTAAAGTAGTGATCTTAGGAAAACATCTGAAAAAACTTAAAGCTTTTAGTATCCAGACGCAAGTGTTGTTTGGAAAGAAGTTGAAACGTCCAGTATGGATGAAGAGGCTGTAACAAACCCTATTGAAATAGTTGAACTGCTCTCAAAATATACAGCGGATTATGATCGAGGTGACAAATTCTATAAAATCGGCAATTGTCTTCATTGAAAGAGTACGTATTCATCGATCAATATAGCTATACTGTAGATGTGCACTTTAAATCAGAAGAAAGTGTTCTGTGGAAAATCACGAGGTACAATGATCTCTGTCAAGAAGTTCTCATTGAATATATTGATATTAAAGTAAAAATGCATGTGCCGTACGAAGGAGTAGATATCATAGAAAATACCACAGATCAAATTACTTATATCAACATTGATGTTAATAGCCCTTTGGTGAGGATCGTATAAAAATATTCTGTTCAAACCAATGGCCAAGTTGGAGTAAAGAAGCTTCAGAAAACCTCTTACCGATAAATGTCATTGATTTTGGTTCTCCATTTTCGGCATATCCCATAGGCATTGCAAGGCACGGATATTTTGCCATTGCGGATCGTGCGGCATCATAATTATTAATTGATAATATTGCATCTACATGATCAAGTTCAAAAACCTTGTCAAAGTATTTCCTCATATCAGTTTCCAGTCGAATTTTTATATCATTCATTTCGCTTTGGGAGGTTTCATTTTCAGTACTTCCTTCAAATAGTGTTTGGCCATATGGAGCTCTGAGGTGCATGTCTTCGGAGTTGTAAGTAATCACTTCAGAAACGGAGCTTACAGGCAAATTATTTCCACCATAATTAATAAAATAATGAGGTAGGTCAATCTTCATGTCATAATCGAGAACTGTGGTGAAGCCTGAAAGATCAACTTCGGAGGGATCGAACTCTATGATTTTCACACCTTGATTTATAAGTTTTTCAACAGTTTTACTGTATAGAGGATCTGTTTCAATATAATTTCGATTAGCAGCTAAAACGATATCTTTTCTATCTAAATTTGAAGTTGCTTTTTCAACGAAGTCATTCTTACGAGTCGTCAATAAAGTTGTTCGATCATCTTTATCAGCACCGTACATTGCAGATAGTAAGATACAGTTATCTATTACTGATCTTGTCATTGGACCAGGTGTGTCAAGGGTGGATGATATGGGAACAATTCCAGTCCTACTTAACACGCCGACGGTTGGTTTTAGCCCGACTACTGAGTTTTGGGAAGAAGGAGATAATATAGACCCAGCAGTTTCAGTACCGACGGCACCGGTTGCATAATTAGCTGCCATAGAAGTGCCACTGGCTGCACTAGAGCCGCCAGTTTCGAATACCATTCTGCCATAAGGATTGAGTGTTTGTCCTCCCACGGCACTATAACCTAGTGGACAACCATCACAGAAGTAATATGCCCACTCACTCAGATTTGCTTTTCCTAGAATTATAGCTCCTGCTGATTTTAGGTTTTTAACTATTGTAGCATCTCCTGTGTTGTTATTTGACAGTGCTATTGCGCCTGCAGTTGTCGGAGTACCTTGGGCATTAATATTATCTTTTAGCAACACAGGCATTCCATAAATTGGATGATTTGATTCTTTCAATCTATCTTTTTTCTTTGCTTGAGCTACAACATCTGGCATGATTGATATGATAGAGTTTAAAGCAGTTGAAGGGTTACTTTCATATTTGTATATCCGATAAAGATACCATTTTGACAATGATTCATAGGTGATTAAGCCTTTACTGATGTGTTTTTGGATTGTTGGGATGTCTTTATTGTAAATTAATGAATAAGCTGACTGGTACTCTACTTCGGAGAATCCTTCAAGTTGAGCAATAAGATTAGACCACTTACTAGTGCCATTTTTAAATCTGGAACTTAATACCTTGTATCTCATTCTAGGATTATCGTGCGACTGAGATTTTTCTAAAATTTCTGATTCTGATAAATAATTTGATACACGTGAGTCAGTTATATTTCTAGCAGACTTATTGCCACAACTACTTAGTAGGACAAATGAGATTGCAAAGAGTGGAATTCTGATTGCGTATTTGCTTTTGGAAAGTGTTTTCATGAAATTGAAGTCTGTTGTTATGATTAAATATAAGCTAGAAAGTGTAATTTATATTGTCATAAAGTACTGGCTGTCAATGGTAACATCTGTTTTTATCCTCGGTAAGAAGCGTAATGTAATAATTTAATTTGTCATTTTGTTGATGATCTTTGATTTAGCTTTGTGTAATTATAACAACAAGGTATAATTATGGCTACTGATAAAATACAAATTTTCGATACCACACTAAGAGATGGCGAACAAGTTCCTGGCTGTAAACTAAACCAAGATCAAAAGATCGTTATTGCAAAGCAGCTCGACGCTCTTGGAGTAGATGTTATTGAAGCAGGCTTCCCAATATCTAGTCCGGGTGATTTTGCTGCTGTGGATGCTATATCAAGAGTAGTCAAGGATGCTATCGTATGTGGTCTTTCTAGAGCTGTAGAAAATGATATCAAATGCGCTGCTGAAGCACTCAAGTATGCAAAGCGACCACGAATTCACACGGGGATCGGAACGTCTGAAATGCATATTAAATACAAATTCAATACCACAAGAGAAGAAATAATTAAGCGTGCAGTGACAGCTGTAAAATATGCTAAGACTTTTGTCGAAGATGTAGAATTCTATGCAGAGGACGCGGGTAGGACTGAAAATGAATTTTTAGCAAGAGTTTGTTCTGCAGCAGTTGCTGCTGGAGCGACAGTTCTAAATATTCCAGACACCACTGGCTATTGTATGCCATTTGAATACAAAGAGAAAATAGCATACCTGAAAGAAAATGTTGTTGGCATACACAAAGCAACTTTATCTACGCATTGTCACAATGACCTTGGTCTTGCAACGGCAAATGCTATAGCAGGAGTAGAAGGAGGAGCAAGACAAATAGAATGTACAATAAATGGCATAGGAGAAAGAGCGGGAAATACTGCACTTGAAGAAGTAGTCATGATATTAAATCATAGAATGAGCGACGTTTTTCACACGAATATTGATACAACTCAACTGAATAGAATGAGTCGTGCCGTAAGCGATATGATGTGTATGCCTGTTCAGCCAAACAAAGCAATAGTTGGTGATAACGCATTTGCTCATAGTTCAGGAATTCATCAAGACGGTGTAATCAAGAACCGTGAAAATTACGAAATCATCGATCCGAGAATGGTAGGAGTAGATCATTCTTCAATAGTATTAACTGCAAGAAGTGGAAGAGCGGCATTGGCTTATCGAGCTAAAGAAGTAGGTTATAATCTATTTAAAGATGAGTTGGATGTAGCATATGTGCGTTTCATCAAGTTAGCTGATCGGAAGAAGGAAGTGAATGATCGGGATTTGACGAAGATGTTGAAAGGTATGTTTGTTTAGATTCGTTCTTCACTGTTCATGAAAAATGCGCTGCGATGTTTTTGTTTAGGCTCGTGACACGCTGTGTATTTGGATAGAATTCCCTGAATTAATAACGAAAATAAATATCATAATAAGTAAACAAAGCTCAGCAAACCAAGGGCGCTAAAATATATAAACTGCGAAACGCAATAAGCATATAAGCAACACAAATGACATTATTCGACAAAATATGGGATCAACACGTAGTCACCGAAATAAAAGGTGGCCGACAAGTCCTATACATTGATCAGCATTATATACATGAGGTAACGAGTCCACAGGCATTTGCGGGGCTAGAAAAGAGAGGAATTACACTTCGAAGAAGGGACAAGATTTTAGCGACAGCGGATCACAACGTACCGACGAAGAATCAGCATTTGCCGATCTCGGAACCACTATCCAAAAAGCAAGTAAACACCTTAATGCAGAACTGTGAAAAATTCGATGTGACATGCTATGGTTTAGGGCACGAAAAGCAAGGAATTGTGCATGTGATCGGACCGGAGTTAGGGGTAACAAAGCCAGGCATGACCATCGTCTGTGGTGACAGCCACACAAGTACACATGGAGCATTTGGGTGCATTGCTTTTGGAATAGGAACATCACAAGTAGAGCAAGTTATGGCAACTCAAAGCCTTATACTGAATAAGCCCAAAACAATGAAAATCACTGTAAATGGTAGGCTTCAGCGCGGAGTAAGTTCGAAAGATATTGTACTATATATTATTTCTGAGCTCACAGCAGCTGGCGGTACAGGGCACTTCATAGAGTTTGCCGGAAATACAATTACCGACTTATCGATGGAAGCTCGTATGACCATTTGTAATATGAGTATTGAGATGGGTGCAAGAGGTGGATTAATCGCTCCAGATGAAAAGACTTTTCAATATATCAAAGGCAGAGAACATGCTCCCAAGGGTGAGAAATGGGACGAGGCTGTAGCAAGTTGGAAGGCACTTTTTTCTGATGCAGACGCAGTCTTCGACACAGAGCATATATTCAATGCGGAAGATATCAGTCCAATGCTTACATATGGCACAAACCCTGGTATGGGAATCAAGATCGAGAATGCTGTTCCACAAACGGATAATCAAAAGGCACTTGACTATATGGGTCTTATTGCTGGTAAGTCTCTTATTGGAATGAAAGTGGAGCACGTATTTATAGGTAGCTGTACGAATAGTAGAATCGAAGATCTTAGATTGGTTGCGGATTATGTAAAAGGAAAACAAAAAGCAGATCATATTTCTGCCATGATAGTACCAGGAAGTAAGGCCGTGGAAGCAAAAGCTATCGAAGAAGGGCTTGATATAATATTCAAAGAAGCAGGATTTGAATTAAGAGAACCAGGCTGCAGCGCATGTCTTGGGATGAATGAAGACAAAGTGCCTGCGGGAGAATATTGTGTGAGTACAAGTAATAGGAATTTCGAAGGTCGTCAAGGTCCTGGAGCACGAACGATTTTGGCAAGTCCATTGACGGCGGCGGCTACTGCAGTTGCTGGGGTGATTGTTGATGTTAGAACAGAGTTATTGAATTAATAATGGAGCCACTAGTAAATATAAAAAGCACAGCCGTCCCTCTTCACATAGAAAATGTAGATACTGACCAGATTATCCCAGCAAGATTTCTAAAGTCTGTAACGAGGGATGGGTTTGGCGAGAACCTTTTCCGAGATTGGAGATATGACAAGACAGATCATCCTAAAGATGATTTTATTTTGAACAGCAAAATCTACTCAGGGCAAGTATTGGTTGCAGGAAAGAACTTTGGTTGTGGATCGAGCAGGGAGCATGCCGCTTGGGCTCTACACGATTATGGATTTCGAGTAATAATATCAAGCTTTTTTGCTGATATTTTCAAAGGTAATTCATTGAATAATGGACTTCTACCAATCACCGTGACAGACACTGAATTAGATTATATATTTAAGGAAATAGAAAAGAATCCAAATCATAAATTTGAAATTGATGTGGAATCGCAGACCCTCACAGTAGATGAGAAACTAAAGATCGAATTTGAAATAGACGAATACAAGAAAGAATGCTTGCTAAAAGGATATGATGATATTGACTACCTTTTGAGTATAGATGAAGAAATAAGCAAATTTGAAAAGGCACAAGTAATATATTGACAGCTATGAGGTTACAAAACATAACAATCCTAAAAGGAGATGGTATAGGTCCTGAAATCGTAGATCAAGCGATAAAGGTATTGAATGCAATTGGTGAAAAGTACGACCATGATTTCATTTATGACGAACAATTGATAGGTGCTTGTGCGATCGATGTCACAGGGAATCCACTGCCGGACGAAACCATTGAATCTTGTATGAAAGCGGATGCAATTTTATTAGGGGCGATTGGAGATCCAAAATATGATAATGATCCTAATGCCGAAGTGAGACCAGAACAGGGGTTACTTAAGATCAGAAAGACCTTAGGACTATTTGCGAATATTCGTCCAGTAAAAATCTTCGATAATCTGAAGCATCTTTCGGTTTTGAAGCCAGAAGTACTCAATGGCGTAGATATGATTATCTATAGAGAATTGACGGGTGGTATTTATTTTGGTGAGAAAAATAGGACCCAGGATGAAGCCTCGGACCTTTGTCATTACGACAGATATGAGATTGAAAGAATCTGCAAACTAGCATTCGAAGAGGCCCAAAGAAGACCTAGAAAAAAACTTTGTTTAATAGATAAGGCGAATGTTTTGGAAACATCAAGATTATGGAGAGATGTGGTCCAAAATATGAAAGATGATTATCCTTCAGTAGCGGTTGATTATCTGTTTATTGACAATGCGGCAATGCAAATGATACTGAATCCTAGCCAATTTGATGTAATTGTCACTTCAAATATGTTCGGTGATATCATTTCTGATGAGGCAAGTGTGCTTGGGGGATCGATAGGGTTATTACCCTCATCATCAGCAGGGGTGAAGGCAAGATTGTACGAGCCTGTCCATGGTTCATATCCCCAAGCGGCGGGGCAAGACATCGCAAACCCAATTGCAACAATCCTATCAGTAGAAATGATGTTGAGAGATTTTGGAATGGAGGAAGAAGCGGATGAAATAGTAGAGGCTGTTACCCATTGTATAGATAATAATTTGCTAACAGTTGATTTATTAAAAGAAAACGCTTTACTTTGCTCCGAACTTGGAGATCAAATATCAAGACACATTTTATCCAAGACAAAGAAAGATTATGGCGTACTTATCTAAACTTAACAACATCGTGACTAGAGTCAATGTAGTGCTTTATGTACCAGTCTGTGTCATTATTATTAACGTGATTATAATTATTCAAACTTGATAAGGAGTATGATACTTTAAAATATATAGAAAATATAAAAAAGGTCATTCTCTTAGGAGAGTGGCCTTTTTTGGTTTTAGGAAAAATAGATATGCTGAATCGTTTAAATGCAAAATCACTGGATTGGTTTGTTTCGTGTACTAAAAAAACACACAGCGATTTCTCGATTCAAGCAGTTTAGCGATTCAGGAATAAAATAGATATGGAATTAAATAAATATAGCAAACACGTAACATCAGATCCTTCACAACCTGCAGCACAGGCAATGCTTCATGCGATTGGATTGACTTCAGAAGACTTGAAGAAACCGCAGATTGGAATCGCAAGCACAGGGTGGGAAGGGAATCCGTGTAACATGCACCTCAATGATTTAGCAAAGGATATTAAAGGTGGAGTAGCCAAAGAGGATATTATCGGTTTAATCTTTCATACAATTGGAGTGAGTGATGGGATATCTATGGGGACGGCAGGGATGAGATTTTCACTGCCATCTAGAGACGTGATTGCAGATAGTATCGAAACAGTAGCTTCAGCACAATGGTATGATGCATTAGTCGCAGTTGTGGGATGTGATAAAAACATGCCGGGAGCAATGATGGCACTCGGTAGATTGAACAGGCCTGGAATCGTCTTCTTTGGTGGAACGATAGGACCTGGTTGTCATGCTGGAAAAGATCTGACAATCATATCAACATTCGAAGCACTTGGAGAACGCATAGCTGGTAACATCGAGCAAGATGAACTTGATCAAATCATCAAAAAAGCATGCCCAGGACCTGGAGCTTGTGGAGGAATGTATACGGCCAATACCATGGCATCAGCAATTGAAGCAATGGGAATGGCATTGCCTTATAATTCTTCTAATCCAGCGGTAAGTAAAAACAAACAAGAAGAAGCAGCTAAAGTAGGAGCTGCGATAAACAATCTATTGATCAAAGACATCAAGCCAAGAGATATCGTAACCAAAGCAGCGTTAGAAAATGCAATGAAGTTAGTCACTGTTCTAGGAGGATCGACGAATGCTGTACTTCATTTGTTAGCTATTGCTAGATCATTTGATCTTGAGTTAGAATTGGCAGACTTTCAAAGAATAACAGACTCCACACCATTTTTAGCTGATCTGAAACCAAGTGGTAAATACGTGATGGAGGACCTTCACAATGCTGGCGGTGTACCAGCGGTTATGAAATTAATGCTTAAGGAAGGTATGATCGATGGCACATGCATGACGGTAACTGGCAAGACCATAGCGGAGAACTTAGCTCAAGTGCCAGGATTAAAAGATGGGCAGAAAGTAATATATCCAGTATCGGAAGCGATAAAGGAAACAGGTCATCTACAGATGTTATTTGGAAATTTAGCACCAGAAGGATCTGTAGCAAAGATCACTGGAAAAGAAGGCTTACAATTCTCTGGACCAGCACAAGTTTTTGAATCCGAAGATGAAACAAACGAAGCCATTCAAGCCAGAAAGATTAAAGCTGGATCCGTAATCGTCATCAGGCAATCTGGTCCCAAAGGAGCTCCTGGAATGCCCGAAATGTTGAAGCCGACAGGTCTATTGATGGGAGCAGGATTAGGCAAAGAAGTTGCACTAATTACTGACGGTAGGTTCTCAGGTGGCACACATGGTTTTGTCGTTGGACACATTACCCCAGAAGGTTATAACGGTGGAATGATCGGACTTCTAGAAGATGGAGACATTATCACAATCGATGCTGACAAGAATACAATCGATGTCAGCCTTTCAGATATAGAAATAAAAGAAAGAAGAAAGAATTGGAAACGACCAGAAAAGAAGTTGACAGGCTTTTTGAAAAAGTATAGACATACAGTTAGTTCTGCAAGTGAAGGATGTATTACGGATGGGGATTATCAATAATTTTGAATTGGGAATGTTGAATTTCGAATAGAAAAAGAAAATTGTAAAACTACCCGAGCCACTCACGCCCCCCCTTTGGAGGGGACTAGGGAGGGGAAGTCAACATCCCAAAACAAATCGACAAATCAAACAAATTCACAATTCTAACAAATAAGAATTATGACAACAAATACAATGGTAAGCGACAAAATAATATCGAAGCAGACAGTACACATCTCGGGCTCAGAAGCCGTATTAAAGTGTATTCTGCAACACGGTGTAGATACAATATTCGGATATCCTGGAGGTGCTATCATGCCTATCTATGATGCTTTGTATTCTTATCAAGATAGGATTACACATATTTTAACAAGACATGAGCAAGGAGCGATTCACGCAGCACAAGGATATGCTAGAGTCAGACGAAGTACAGGTGTAGCTTTTGCAACGTCGGGTCCTGGAGCAACGAATCTATTTACTGGTTTGTTAGATGCACTGATGGATAGCACACCTTTGGTTTGTGTGACAGGACAAATATTTAGCAAATTGTTGGGGTCAGATGCATTTCAGGAGGCCGATGTTATTGGATGTACAACTTCGATTACCAAATGGAATTATCAAATCACAAAGGCATCAGAGATCCCGGAAGTATTTGCCAAGGCATTCTATGTTGCCAATACTGGAAAACCTGGCCCAGTTGTGATTGACATCACAAAGGATGCGCAAATGGAAATGTTCGACTTTGCTCCGGCGGAACAACCTACGCTTAGAAGTTATGTGCCTAGACCAAAAATAAATGATGAACAGATCAATGAGGCTGCTGCACTTATCAATAGCGCCAAAAAACCATTTATTCTTGCTGGTCATGGTATACATATTGCCAAGGCGCAAGATCAATTTGTGGAATTTGTAGAGAAGACAGGAATTCCTGTTGGGAGTACAATCCATGGATTATCTGCGATCCCTAACGAACATCCTTTGTTTATGGGGATGCTCGGTATGCATGGAAATTATGGACCAAATATGAAGACCAATCAATGTGATGTCTTGATTGCAATTGGGATGAGGTTTGACGATCGAGTAACTGGAAATCTTGAAAAGTATGCTAAGCAAGCAAAAGTCATTCATATAGAAATAGATCCTTCTGAAATAGACAAAAATGTACAAACAGAAGTGGCAGTGTTAGCAGATGCAAAAGATGCTTTGCTTGCGCTTTTGCCGAAAGTCGAAAAGAAGTCATATCCTGAATGGGAAGCGGAATTCCACGCATGTGATAAGATGGAATATGAAAAAGTTATAAGTCGAGATTGTGAGAAACGTACTTCTGGACCGATCACTATGGGCAGAGTAATGAAAGAAGTTTCTGATCAAACAGACGGCAAAGCAATCGTAGCTACTGATGTCGGACAACATCAAATGATTGCTGCCAGATATTATGATTACAATGGTTATGATCAATGGCTTTCATCCGGTGGTGCGGGTACCATGGGATTTGGTCTTCCTGCAGCTATTGGAGCAAAACTAGGCCGTAAAGATGCTACTGTAATATGTGTTGTAGGAGACGGTGGATTTCAAATGACGATTCAAGAATTAGGAGTTCTGAGTCAATGGAAGATTCCTGTAAAAATTCTTTTACTAGACAATAATTATCTTGGTATGGTTCGCCAATGGCAAGAACTATTCTTTGATAAAAGGTATAGTTTTACAGAATTAGAGAATCCTAATTTTATAAAGATTGCCGAAGGCTTCGGAGTAAGTGGAAGACAGATTAAGGATAGCTCTGAAGTAGTGGAAGGAATCAAAGAAATGCTTGATTTTGACGGACCATTCTTGTTGCATGTCTCCGTTGAGATGGAGGAGAATATATTCCCAATGATATCGACGGGAAAAGCAGTGGATGAGATAGTTTTAGAATAGAAAGAGTTTACGAATTACGAATTTAGAACTACGAATTGCCTAATTCAAAAATTCAACAATTAAAATTATGAATAGCGAAGAAAATACAATATACACACTAGTAGTCTTCTCAGAAAATAAGATGGGAATACTAGCTCGGATCGTGACTAATATAACTAGGAGGCACATAAATATCGAGAGTATAACTTCCTCTGTTTCGAGTATTGAAGGAATACACAGATATACAATCGTGATGAATCTGTCTGAAGAAAGGGTAAGAAAATTGACAGCTCAGATAGATAAGCAAGTGGACGTATTAAAAGCATTTTACTATACGAATGAAGAGGTTGTTTACCAAGAAATAGCTCTGTATAAAATACCTGCAAAGACATTCTATGAAGGAGATACTTCAGAAGCTTTGGTTAGAAAGCACAATGCTAGAGTATTATCCATCGAACCAGAATATATTGTCATCGAAAAGACAGGGCATTATGAAGAGACAGAAGCACTATTGGATGACTTGAGACCTTTCGGCGTTTACGAATTTGTAAGATCTGGGAGAGTGGTAATTGTCAAGCCGATGGAAAGGCTGAATAGTTATTTAGCAACAATAGAGAATTTGTAGTAGGTGGGAATGGTGCTTAAATCGCTTATTCGATGAACTGCAAAATCGCTGCTTGAGGTGTACACGAATCACTGCGATTTAGCGATTCTGTAATAAAAAGAAAAATTACTATTATAAAACTGTTAGAAACAAATACAATAGATCTAACTAATACAACAAATCAAACATTTGAACAATGGCACAATTTAATTTCGGAGGAACCGAAGAAAACGTAGTAACGAGGGAAGAGTTTCCGTATGACAAAGCAAGAGAAGTACTCAAAGATGAGGTGATTGCAATCATTGGATACGGAGTACAGGGTCCTGGACAAGCATTGAACTTAAGAGACAATGGATTCAAAGTAATTATTGGACAGAGAAGTCCGTCAAAGTCTTATGATAAGGCGATTGCTGATGGGTTTGTACCTGGTGAAACATTATTCTCTATTGAAGAAGCTTGTGAGAAGGGAACGGTGATTCAGTATTTACTTTCTGATGCTGCACAGATTCAACTTTGGCCAACAGTAAAAAAACACTTAACACCTGGAAAGGCATTATACTTTTCCCATGGTTTTGGGATTACTTATAAAGAAAGAACTGGGATCATTCCTCCAACGGATGTCGACGTAATCTTAGCGGCACCAAAAGGATCTGGGACATCATTAAGAAGATTATTTGTTGAGGGGAAAGGATTAAATTCTTCTTTTGCGATATTTCAAGATGCTACTGGAAGAGCAAGAGATAGAGTAATTGCTATGGGTATCGGGATAGGATCTGGATATTTATTTGAGACCACATTTAAGAAAGAAGTTTACTCTGATTTGACAGGAGAAAGAGGTTCATTGATGGGAGCAATCCAAGGATTGTTTGCGGCTCAATACGATCTACTAAGATCAAAAGGTCACTCTCCATCTGAGGCATTCAACGAAACAGTTGAGGAAGCTACAGAATCACTTTACCCTCTAGTTGCTGAAAACGGAATGGATTGGATGTATGCGAATTGTTCTACAACGGCACAAAGAGGAGCTTTGGACTGGTGGAAAAAATTCAGAGATGCAGTAAAGCCGGTGTTTGAAGAGTTATACGAAAGTGTAGAGACTGGAAATGAAGCACAGTTGTCTATTGATAGTAATAGTAAGGCCGATTACAGAGTAAAACTAGAAGCTGAATTGGATGAGTTAAAGAACTCAGAAATGTGGCAAGCGGGTAGAGCGGTGAGGAGTTTGAGACCTAAGAATTAGATATTTATTTTATCGATTTTGCTTGATAGTAGTCTTCTTGTTGTGCATCTTGAAGACTGCTATCAAGTATCGAAATTAGATGTTTATCTTAGAAGAGCCGTCGTAGTGCTGGTATAACGACCGCCGCCACCATATATCCCAAAAATATATACTAAAGAATCTGAATCTAAATTAATTGTAGCGGTTTTACTATACCCCTCCCAATTGTTAGGAAGTCCTAGTTTTATCGTCTTTTCATCAAAGGTTGGGTAATAATTAAGAGTATCATCATTGATTATAAATTTGCCGTCTAAAGTACTTTGAATATTAATTGTGGTATTATATGTTGAGTCAATATGAGTTACCCACTCTTCTGCTAAATAATAGGAATAAACAGTTTCGGTTCCAATATACTGGCCACTAAAATATTCGCCATAGTTAATTACATTGAATGACGAAACGGCACTTGTGAAATTATTAAATGAAGAAGTTACTTTCCAGTAATAGATATTAGTAGGACTTAAATAGTCAACAAATAAAGAATCTGCATTAATCAATGTATCAATAAGAATTGTGTTGAATGTTAGGTCAGTTGATAATTGGAATCTATACTCTAATTCACTTGCAATAGGTTCCCAAGCAAAAACAAGGCAACAATGACTGACTTCTGAATCATTAGAGGGTTCTGTTAAAATTATGGCCTTTTCTTCTTGTGCAGATTGTTCAGAACAACTAAATAAAAAGAGGACAATTGAAAATAAAAAAAAGAATTGATATCGCATAATTAGTAGAGTTTATGTTTAAAACATAAGGTAAATCAAATTGTGACTTGATTCAGAATAATATTTAATATAAGTCTTCAGAAAGATCTGTTAGCAAATTATAAAGGCAATATAAATGATACATATTTCAGAGATTGAAAAAGCGCATACTAGAATTAGTGAAATAATACTTGAAACACCTTACTTGAAAAATCACAACCTTTCGGAAAAGTATGATTGCAATATTTTCTTAAAACGGGAAGATATGCAGGCTGTACGTTCTTTTAAGATTCGCGGGGCGTACAATAAGATTAAAGGTTTATCTTCTGAGAATACCAAAAATGGAGTGGTATGTGCCAGTGCAGGGAATCATGCGCAAGGAGTTGCTCTTTCGTGCTCGAAATTAAAGATCAAAGGCACGATTTATATGCCGAATCCTACACCGAATCAGAAAATATCTAAGGTTAAACAATTTGGGGGAGAGTGGGTAGAAGTAATTTTAACTGGAGATACTTTTGATGATGCATCCGACAGTGCATTGAAGGCTTCACAAGAGAAAAACATGACATTGATCCATCCTTTTAATGATATAGATGTCATAGCTGGACAAGGGACTATCGCTAAAGAAATGTTAGAACAATTAGATGAGCCACTTGATTATCTTCTCGTCGCTGTAGGAGGTGGTGGATTACTATCCGGTGTGGGAAGCTACTTTAAGCAGATGAGTCCAAAGACAAAAGTTATCGCAGTGGAAGCTGAAGGGGCTGCCGCTCTCAATGCCTCGATACTTGCAGGGAAGCTTACCCGTCTTGATAAAATAGACAGTTTTGCAGATGGGATTGCCGTGAAAGAAATTGGTGATCTCACTTTTCAAATTATTCAAGAAGTAATCGATGTCAATATTACTGTGCCAGAAGGAGCGATCTGTTCTGCTATTCTTAAACTATACAATGAAGAAGCTATCGTAGTCGAACCTGCAGGAGCCGTGTCCATTGCTGCATTGGACCAATTGCGAGACAAGATCAAAGGGAAAAGTGTGGGAGTCATAGTATGTGGAGGAAATAATGATGTGAATCGAACTCAAGAGATTACAGAACGAGCGTTATTGCATGAAGGAAAAAAACACTATTTTATAATAAGATTCCCACAACGAGCAGGTGCACTACGAGACTTTCTTAATGTGTTAGGACCAAATGATGATATTGCTCATTTCGAGTATACTAAAAAGACCAATCGAACTAGTGGTCCGGCATTGGTTGGATTAGAAGTTCAAAATCGAGCAGATTTTGATTCACTGGTTGGACGAATGAGAGCAGGAGGTATTAACTTTGAGCATATAAATGATAATCCGATGCTGTTTGAAATGTTAGTGTAAACTAATTAAGCGATCATTTACTCAGATAATATTGCCTCAAAAGTAGTTTTATAACTACCTCCCATACCGCCTTTTTGACTACTATAGAAAAATGAGTTAGTATTTAAATCAATTGTTGTTATCTCCTCTACGTATTCATTGGCGTTGTTTGGACCCGCAAAATGTATTAGCCCAGGTTCTGGACTGTGTGTGTAGTCAATTGCAAAATTATCAAAAGCAAGTTGTCCTTTATCATTTTCAAAAATTTCTATTGATGTGATATAAGTAGTATCAAAAGATCCAACTGTCATTACAAATGAATGAACATTTCTTGCGGCTAAATAAGTGCCATTATATTGATCAATATAATTTACTGTACTAAAGATTGATTTTCCTTCTGCTCCAGACCCTTCAGATGTAACTTTCCAATAATAATTTTTACCTGGTGTTAAGTAGTCGACTGATATTGATTTTTCAATGAGTGTAGAATCTAAAAGTACTGTTGAAAATGCTGCGTCACTCGATAATTGAAATTGATAGTTAAGATATTTTACTGGGGATGACCAATCAAAATCTATACAACAATGTGAAATGTCAGAGCCAGAGACAGGAGAAGTTAATTCTAGAGGAGTTGATTCATTTTCCTTTGTGCAGCTGGCAAGAATGATAATAGAACATAAAGTAAAGTATAATAGAGTTCGCATGATTATTGGTTTTATTCGTAACTAAAAGTAAATCAAATTGTGACAGGATTCAGAATAATATATTTTTTTAGTCTTCAAAATGACCGCCTCGTTGATGATTATGAAATTAAAGTAAATGGCAGTTTCTGTTGCAGCTTTAGAACTACAGAGGGGTCAAATCAACGGGAAGAATGTGGGAATCATAGGCTGTGGGAGAGATGTAAAACATGCCCAATGCGGCATTTCTGCAAGAAATGTAATAAGTTTCATATGAAAAGATTTAGGAGCCAAAAAATAGTTTCTCATATCTTTCAAATTATGGTACATTGGATTGCTTAAAATAAAAAATATGACTGCTGAAAAATCCACTTTATATCCATCAAGTAAAGAAGAATCTAATTTTGAAACTCTTGTATCTAAAGATCCATTTCATATGAATTATAAATTGATTCATGTTTGTTTTTGCTTGTTAATGGCAATTATATTGATATCACCAAGAATAAATTTCGCTCAAGGTATTTCCCCATTAGATGTAATAGAAAGGAGTATATCTTATCATGATCCTGAAATGCAGCTTTTTAATAGCGAGGTAGTTATGAATTTTATTGAAACTAGACCAACAGGTGAAGACAGAAATTCAAAAATCAGTTTCAATATAAAGAATGAGACTTTCCATCTGGCAAATAACAGAGATGGTATTTCGATTAATTGCCAAATGAATAAAGGGAAGGTCGAGATTATGGTCGATGGAAAGAAAGAGTACTCTGACGAAATAATGGAAAAATATAGATTAAATCCCAAACGGATAGCAATGATGAAAAATTATTATCAATACTTATGGTTAATGCCTATGAAGCTCATTGATCCAGGTACTATTGTTGATTCTGTAATGAAGAAAGTAGATTTTTTTGGTAAAGAACTTTTGCAAATCAAAATATCATATTCACCGGACGTAGGTAAGGATGTGTGGTGTTTTTATTTTAATGCTAAATCTTATGCGATGCAAGGTTATAGATTCTATCATGATGAATCAAAAAATGACGGGGAATATATTTTATTAGAGGGTGAAGCTGTTTTTAATAATGTAAGATTGCCAAAGAAGCGAACTTGGTATACACACAAAGAAGACAAGTTACTTGGAACTGACATCTTAGACAAATTATCCTTTTAATAATTTGCTTTAAGAGATTTATGGTGATGCTCTGTATGGTACGCGGACCAAATTATTATTTCTCTCAATATCATTCGTCCCATCGCTGGGTGAGGAACAAGGTATTTATCTAGTTGTTTTTCAGAGAGTTTTTCCAATTTCTTAAGTAGGATATCTTTTTGCTTTGTTAGCTCATTGATCAGTTCTACTTTTCCTTCAGGTGGAGTGTCGGGCATTTTATTAGAATATGGAGAGAGAATTTTACCATCTGTTTCGGCTAGTCTCTCTAAATATCTCTTCACCACTTCATCATATGATCTTGAAGGTCTATTTGCCTTTCCAAATTTGTATTGCAATACAAATTTTGGAATGCTCAGTGCCTTGTTGAGTGGTTTTGTACTTTGTATTAGATGAACGATATGTTGTCCTGTAGTCCATTTTTTCTCAGGTCCTTGATTCCATTTTAGATCATCGTGCGTATTCAGAAATTGAATTAGTGAGGCATGCTTATCATTTATTAGATTGTGCATTTGTCGTTTTCCCATAATTTATTCTTTTGTGTTTACACTAAATCTTCACTACTAGCAACAAGCTTATTTATTTGAGTTTGCAATATGCATATAACTATAAGGAAAAACCAAATGAGAAAGAACTCTCCTATAAACTCTAAATTTAGAACTATCATGATTAGCAACTTTGGGAAAAATAAGCCTCATGAAAGGGAATTGTAACATCAAAGGAGTTCCAAAAAGTAAAATGAATAACTGCCCATCTTTTACTTTCAGAAATAAGTTGATCATAGTTGTGAAGTTTGGAAGCTGGAATCCAAAGTTAGTAAACAATCATAATAATTAGATTTATATATGTTGATATTTGGTCGGGCTTCAGATATAAGACCAATTAGAATTAAGAAGGTGGTTGCGGCTCAAAATTTTATGTGGACACATACATTCTTGTTGTATCACTTTTTTTGCCCATATTTGACTAGCAAAATAACAATAGATAGAAATGGACAAGAAAATTATTAATACATCAAAAGCTCCATCTCCAGTAGGGCCATACAATCAATCCGTGAAATCAGGTGGCACACTTTATATATCTGGTCAAATAGCAATCGACCAGTCGACTGGTAATTTAGTAATGGACGATATCGAAGCTGAAACCCACCAAGTGATGAAAAATATTGGTTTTGTTTTGGCAGAAGCGAGGATGACATACGAAAACATAGTCAAATGTTCAGTATTCGTGGCAGACATGCATATGTATAGCAGAATTAATACTGTATATGCAGAATACTTCAATGAAGACACCGCGCCTGCTCGAGAATTAGTAGAGGTAGCCAATCTTCCAAAGTTTGTGAATGTAGAGATAAGTTGCATCGCAGTCGATGACCATGATTAGACTTTATTTACTTATTAGTATTATTACTTTATCGTCATATGCATCTCAAGGTCAAATGTTATTGCGAGACTTTGGTGATTATGTGCAGATTGGACTGCCACTTACTGGTTTAGGTTTGAGTCTGGTCAAAAAGGACAAAGCAGGTACTTATCAGTTATTAAAATCATTTGCACTTCAGACAGGCTCAACTATTTTATTAAAAAGAGCGATAAATAGGAAACGACCTAATGGCGGGAAGTATAGTTTTCCTTCGGGACATACCTCACTTTCATTTATGGGCTCCACCTTTTTGTGGAAAAGATATGGTTGGAAATATGGAGTGCCTGCAACTATAGCCGCAACTTTTGTCGGCTATAGTAGAGCAAGCATTGATGACCCAGTTCATCATCCTTCAGACGTGTTTGCTGGAGCAGCTATAGGTGTATTGAGTAGCCTTTTATTTACGAAAGTAAGAGAATCAGGCAACAGAATTGACCTCATAGGAGATACTACTTATGTCGGTGTGAATTTAAAATTCAATTTAGCGAAATGATAATGGTTAGATTTTTTGTCAAATTGCGAATCTCAATTTTATCTTGAATAAAAAGAATTATGGGTAAGAAAATAATAATAAGAAGTTTTGCAGCATTAATAATAGCTTGTGGAGTTTTTCAAGATGCTAACGCACAGTATGTTACCCAGGTATCTGGAGGATCGATCGTGATCAATGGTGATATAGAACCTGTAAGGGATGCATTGAATTACTTTAGTTTTGGAATTAGTAGAGAATTGAAGAATAACCTACTTGTAGAAGCGAAATTTGGATTTGGTAAAGCATATGGATTAAGCCCTGAGTTAGCTCAGACTAGTTCTGAAGGTGGCTATCTTGTAGAAGAAGTATATAATGTATTAGGCGAGAATAGCTGGTATCCAGCCTACAGAAACAATCATTTGATGCTTGATTTTAGTTTAAATTACAGACCTGAACTAGGAATCGAATGGCTCAGATTATTAGGAGGAGCTGGTTTAGGTATATCGAAATCAACAAGAAGTCTAAATTTGCTTGGTTTTGAAAATACATTCTATGACAGAGATTTTAGTACCCTGACAACTGAAGATCGCAAGGCAATCATAAAAAGCTATTATGATGTTACATATGAGACACCTTTTGATGAAGGTTCTGATATTACTCCACACTTATCACTACAGCTTGGACTACAGTTTAGACTTAAAGCAAACCTTTTTCTACATATCGAATTTAGACATCACATCACAACATCAGATTATTTAGACGTATTGAAGTATAGTGACCCAACAACAGAAACTGGAAACAACGATTCTGTCTCGATGATTTCTATAGGTTTTTCAGGATATCTTAATCAAAAAGATGAAAAGTTGTCAACGAATAACTAATCGTTCTATTGAGATTGGTTTTCCAGCTTCATTCAAGATATTTATAAAGTACATCCCTTTTTCAAGGTTTAAGAATAGTTGATTGATTCCCTTTGTTAATTGGAATGATGAGACTATTTGTCCTTGTAAGTTGTATATATCTGCTTTGCCATTATTTGGGTCATTGAGTTTAATGACTAGAGGGCCAAAAGTTGGATTCGGATAAACCAATGTATTCTGAATTTCTAACTTGGATTGTGATGTTGTAGTAGCATTCAAAAGAAGATAAAAAACAAAATTTGTAGCTGCAGGCGTTACACATTCGGTATGGTTGGATGTAGGGCCCAGCTCAATAGCGGAAACGAATTGTGCACCATTATCAAGCATTTTTGCTTCAGCTATCAGGCTATTTTGGAAAGCGACTTGCTCATCACCAGAACAGTAAAGAAGCCTTGTGTCTGCCAGGGGAGTCCAGTCATATACATCATTGTCTCGAAGCGCTACGTTTATAGCATGATTTTCGTCAGCTAACACATCTTCGACTATATTATCAAATATCATTTTTTTTGGGAAAACTCCTCCTTCATTAGCAATTAAACTAGAAACCAACTCTTGATTGATAGTTGATAAATCTGATTCTTCGGTTGCTAATTTTAGTATGATATCTGCATATGGAACCCTGAAGAATTGTTTAATATCATTATTAGGATAGAGATTTCCATACACTGCTTGGTAACTTACAGCTGTAGCTGCAAGATAGGAAGGTAAGTCATATTCTTGATCACTTAGTAGAAGGTCTCTCATGCCAGTTGAGATGCTATATGGTCCTGACATAGGAAATGCTGCGCTGACTTCTATTTCAGTTTCAGTTTCTAGCAGTCTATGAAATGCCATCGCAGCATGTCCACCTTGAGAGTAACCAGTAAGGTATAGTTGATCGTTTAATTTTACATCTAATTCAGAGGAAAGGTAGGCCTTAATAGCCATCATCATATCATAGCTCACCCAAGCTTCAGAATCGGCGTGAACGTATGGATGAATGCCTCTACTGTTTCCAAGGCCTAAATAATCCGCGGCGATACACACTACCCCCATAGATGCATATATTGCAGGAAGATTGTGCTCAAAACTAAGATAACCAGGAACATCAAACCGTCCACCCGCAGTCCCATGGCTATAGCTTACCAATGGAAAACTTACATCCACTTGTTGTGGAATAACCAGCAAACCACTCGCAGTATCCTGAGCTCCCTCTATGTCTTTTGTGGTGTATAGAATTCTATACATATCAACACCAGTTTTCGAAAATGGCACATTTAATTCATTTACAAAATGGTCAATGTCGTATGATTGAAGGTAAGTAGAAGAAACAACCTGTTGGGCATTGATAGGATTCTCAATTGCAAATAGAGTAAACAATATGAAGAATATAATTTTTTTCATGTTTTCCGAATTTGTTGAGAATGAATTTTCTAACATTGACTGATGATTTATATTCCGAATGGCTGTAAAATAATAAAGCCTTTCGATTTTTCGAAAGGCTTTGTTATTTTTATTCTTTAAGTTTTCATTCTTAATTGAGAGCTGCATTATATCCTTTGCGAATGTAGCTGCGTACATTCAGCCAAAATGCAACAAAAAGATATACTACTATAGGAGATCCTAAAGTGCCAAAACTTAGATAGATGAAATACAATCGGACACGAGATATCTGAATTCCCATTTTATTTCCTAGATAGTGGCAGACACCAAATCCTTGTTTCTCTATTATGTTTTTTATACTTATCACTTCAGCTAAAGTATGGTAATTTTCTTAGAATTACTAAAAAAGCAAATGTTTTGTTTAATGATCGATGTAAAAACAATGAACAAAGCAAATAATAAGTCTTGTAAGGCCAAGTTATTTTATTTTCAATTCCTTTGTAGCGACAACCGTGATTAGTCCTCTATTGATTGATTTTAATTCTAAAAGGTACTTTCCTGGCTTGTCAAATTTATAAGGGAATTCATTTGAAGTAATGATAACTCTTTCTCCATTCCCCATATCTAATACATATCTAAGAGCATTTCTATCTTCCTTGAAGATAAAATTAAGCATTTTTCCTGCTTTCTTTTTTCCATCAATTTTGAAGAAATCTTTAAATTTAGCATCTTTTGCTTCAAAAGTATTGTAGTCAGAGACAGAAGCGGCTGCAATAACAAGATTGTGATAATTTGGATTGTTGTTATTGTTTGAACTAGAAGTGAATACATACAATGATCCCATAAATCCTAAGATTGCAATGAGGAATAGAAGTATTTTTTCTATTATTTTTTGATTAAAATTCCCTTGATTAGGAATTAAAGTAGGAGCTGACAGTTCTAGGCTTGAGTAATCGTTGATTCTCATAATTAAATCGGATTTGAGTTATAATAAATATATGTATACTGTATTTTGGGAATACTTTATACATTGCAAAAATAGGAGAATTCTATTCGATAAAAAAGTAATTTGACTAAAAATGTTAATTTAATTGAATGTGTAATGCGCTGTATCTCTTTGATAAGCAAATATTTATATGGAACTAATTGATAATATGAATGATATATAATTGTTTTTTATATATAGTAAAAAAAATAATTTGTTAGTATTATCTTTCCAACTTAGAATAAACATCAAAAATCATATCAAAATGGACGGAAATGATAAACTGCAAACCTATTTTGAAGCGAATAAGGAGCTTTGGAATAATAAAACTGATATTCATATTAAGTCGGAATTTTATGACAATAAAGGTTTTTTGGCAGGCAGGAATTCGCTCAATGATATCGAGCTAGAATATTTGAAAGATATAAAAGGGAAGAAAGTTCTCCATATTCAATGTCATTTTGGTCAAGATAGTATTTCGCTGGCTAGGATGGGGGCACAAGTAACTGCAACTGATATTTCTGATAAAGCAATTGATGCAGCTCGTAAATTCAATGATGACTGCGGTACAGACGTTACATTTATAGAAACGGATACATATAGTATAGGAAATCACGTCACAGAAAAATTTGACATTGTTTTTATGAGTTATGGTGTAACATGCTGGTTGCCAAGTATAGATCAGTTGGCAGAATTAGTTGTTGAAAGACTAAACCCTATGGGCAGAATAGTTTGTGCAGAATTTCATCCTATGCTCTTCACTTTCGATTTTGATACGGACAAGATCAGTTATGGATATAATAATGTTAAAGTATACGAAGAACATACAGAAGGCACTTATGCACAAGATGATGATAATGATCTGAGAGGGAAAGAGTATTTTTGGCAGCATAGTTTAGAGGAATTATCTATGCCATATATCAAAAGAGGTATGAAACTGTCCACATTCAGAGAATATTATTACTCTCCATATAATATATTTGATGCTATGCAAGAAGTGGAAAAAGGTAAGTTCGTTTATGGTGATTTTCCATACCCTATCCCACACATATATCTTTTTGAATTTATCAAAGATTAAATCATTATTTAGGAATATGAGATATCAATTAGTCGCACTTATCATTTTCTTTTTCAGCTATGTCCAAGCACAAGTAAGAAGCTTGGAATTCGTAATTGTTGATAAAATTACAAATCTACCAATACAGGATGCTCATGTATTTATTGGGAACGCTACATTTGGTTCAATCACTGATGATGGTGGAAAATGCCATTTTGATATTCCAGAAGATGTAACTAAGGAACTTATTGTCTCTCATATATCCTATGATCTAGTTGTATTACAATACAGTAAATACATTACTTTAGAAGATTTTGATACTATTTTTTTAAACCCTAATGGTATTGATTTCAATGAAGTAGTGATCGAAGGAAAAAGAGCAAAACAATGGAAGAAGAACTATAGGAAATTTTCAAATGCATTTATTGGAAAAGGAAAACGAGCCTCATTATGTGAAATAAAAAACCCTGAAGTACTTAGATTTGCCAATGAAGATGGTGTATTTAAAGCTACTGCGATTGATATATTGAAAATAAAGAATCACTATTTGGGCTATGATGTTGACTTCTTATTGAAAGAATTGACAATTGAAAAAGATGGATCTATGAAATATTTTGGATACCCGAAATTTACAGACCGAAGCCTAACTACGAATTCAATAGAAATCGAAGAAAATAGAAAAGAGGCTTATGAAAAAAGCATAAGTCATTTCTTACTCAACCTGGTTGCAGACAACCTCACTGAAGCTAAGTATAAAATAAGATTAAAGAGATATACAGGAAGCGAATTTAAAGATGTAAGTAGTCCACTAATAGCTGATTTAGTTTTTCTAGATTCATTGAGTGGACTTCACGATATAATATACAAAGACTATCTTGAAGTTAAGCATTTAGGTATACGAGAGCCAATAGACAATTCTTTTGGAATGGCTTTAGGGGGTGTAGAAAGCGGTGTGTTCGGAAGTAATTACCAAGGAGCTGGCACAAGAATTGGCAATCCGATTTCAATGTTATACAAATCCTCACCAAGCCTCATAGTCGATAAATATGGACAAATATTAAATCAAAAGAAAGTTCAAGAATATGGCTATTGGGCTGAACAAAGGATCTCTGATTTATTGCCATTTGACTATGGCTTTGCATTGGAATATAATAGCTCAAAACCACTAAGTAAAAACGAAGTTGAAAGGATTCCGGTTATAGAATTAGACACGACCTCTGTGACGGTTACTCACACGTTGCTATATGGTGATAAGGATGCAAGGTCTCAAATTTTAGATTACCTAGATCAAAATTGGAAAGAATCATATATCCCTCTATTATTAGACATCAATAAAATGATCACTTCTGAAGATATCAATCCAAAGATCATTGAGTTATTAGCAAACAAGGCAGAGTTCTACGATTATTATAGTGGATTACAATGGATGTGGTCAGGCGAACCAGTTTTTGATGAATTTTACTCAGACAATAAGGCCGAAATCTATCAACATACAGATCCACTTTTTCAATCCTTCTTCCTTGGTCAACAAGAGACTGCTGAGATTAGTATAGATGAAATCGTTTGGGGTGGTGTAAAACATAACAGCATACCTCCATTACGAAGGCCTAAAATGATAGATGCGTCTACTGCAGAATATCTTGATGGAGATGATATAGTCTTCGGTATTGTAATCAACGGTGAAGCAAAAGCATATCCTAAAAGAATTTTAGCCTGGCATGAGTTCTTCATCGATAAAATTGGAGAAAAGAATGTAGCTGGAGTTTATTGTACGCTTTGTGGTACCATGATCGCATATGATATGAATCACCGCAACGATATTCACGATCTAAGTACCAGTGGTTTTTTATACAGATCCAATAAATTGATGTATGATAATAAGACAAAGTCCCTCTGGTCTACAATAGATGGTGCACCAGTTCTTGGTCCCTTGGCAGGAAAAGGAATAAAACTGAAAAGTTATCCTGTTGTAACTACAAAATGGAAGAACTGGAAAGAGAATCATCCCTATACACAGGTGTTGGATATTGAGACTGGGTATGACAGAGATTATGCTGAGGGCGCTGCGTACAAATCTTACTTCTCACATGATGGATTGATGTTTCCAGTACCTTTGAATGATAATCGCTTAGATAATAAAGCAGAGGTACTCATTATCAGGTCATCAAGATATTGGACTGACCCATTAGCTGTTTCTATCAAATATTTAAAAAAGAAAAAAATACATCATGATGTCGTTGCAGATAAAAACGTGTTGGTAATAGCTGGAAAAGATGGAATGTCACGAGTTTATTATTCAAAAAGAGTGAAATTTAAGTCTTATAAGAAGGGAGTTCTTATAGATGTAAAAGGCAAAGAATGGACAGTGACGGATGAATATCTATTGTCAGACAAAGGAAGAAAGTTATTGAGAACTCCAGCTCATAATTCATTTTGGTTTGCTTGGTATAATGTGTACCCAGAAACAAGATTGGTAAAGTGATAAACAATAAATAAATCCATGAATAAATTGAAGGTCTTATTAACTATCGCTATTGGAGCTTGTTGCGTAATGAGCTGTAGTACAAAAAGAGTAATAATCGAGGATGAAATTCAGCGAGCTAAAACAATAGATATATTGGTAAAATATGAGCTGAATGGAATTAAAGTCAACTATGATATGCTAGCAATGGAGTCTGCGGATACTGGTGATATGTATTCTTACCTAGAATCTTTGGACTTGGCGATCGAGAGTTTTTTGACCGATGGTTCATATCCTGAATCTCCCTTGGGCATTGTGCCAGATGCTGTAAAATCATACAAAGGCAATGTATCCAAGCCTCAACAACATAAAGAAAAATTAATAGAGATGATCAATAGCGGGGGCAGTCTATGCATGCCAGACATAGATGGAGCGGCCGAAAGTTGTTTCCATGCAGAAGAAGGAGAAAATGTAGAACAGAATTGGATATTTTTGCTACTAATTCCTGAGCTGTCCGATCATCATTTTTGGGCAATAGTGCCAAAAGGCGGGGAGGATGAGGTTTATAATTATGGGTTTAAGTGAGTTCATACCTCATCAAAAAGTTATTACCTTTATATTTATAATCAACACAATAAAAAAGTGCTAAAAACAACCTCTCTAAAATACAAATACACAAACGGTGAATCATTTGATTTTCCTGATTTTGAGTGTAAAGAAAAAGAACAACTTCTTGTTCTCGGTTCATCTGGAGTGGGGAAGAGTACATTGCTGCATTTACTAGGCGGGCTATTGACAACCAAACATGGCTCTATAGAACTTGCAGGTCAAAATATGACTAAGTTGAGTAATAAATCACTGGATCAATTTAGAGGAACTAATATTGGAATCATCTTTCAAAACAATCACTTTATTTCCTCGTTAAGCGTGCTGGAAAATTTATTGATGTCGCAGTATTTTTCTGGTGGCAAAGAGGATGAATCAAAATGTAAATCACTTCTTGATAGACTTAATATTGGAGAGAAAGCTTATAAGCCAATTAACACGCTGAGTGAAGGCCAAAAACAAAGAGTAGCTATTGCTCGAGCATTGGCGAATAGTCCAAAATTGATACTAGCGGATGAACCGACTTCAGCCCTCGACGATGAAAATTGCAAAGAAGTAATCACACTTCTTGAAGAGCAAGCTGAGTTGGCTGGTGCAGCATTAGTGATCGTAACACATGATGCAAGATTAAAAGATATTATTTCAAATCAGATCACATTATCTCACCAAACAGCCTTAGCCGAATGAAATTACTGAAGTTAGCTTGGAAGAATATCATTCATAATCCACTTAACCTTTTACTGAGCATTATACTATTTGGATTGGGCATAGGGTTAATCAATTTTTTGATCCTATTCAATACTCAATTGAAAAATAAATTTGATAGTAATTTAGCGGGAATAGACCTTGTGATTGGAGCGAAAGGATCACCGCTCCAAATGATACTATCGAGTATGTATCATGTAGACGCACCTACAGGAAATGTCAAAGTAGGTGAAGTGAAAGCATTCCTAAATCCTAAACATCCACTGATTAAAGCGGCGGTACCATTATCGCTTGGAGATAACTACAAATCATACAGGATAGTAGGTACAACAGATAGCTTGATGTCATTTTATCATGCAACGCTACAACAAGGCAAGTTTTACGATAGAGATCTAGAAGTGGTAATAGGTAGAGCTGTAGCGGATGACACTGGACTGAAGTTAGGCGATAGATTTAAAAGTTCTCATGGATTTAATGATGATGATGATCTTGCCCATGACCATGCTGCTTTCAAAGTGGTAGGAATATTAAATGGTACAGGAAGTGTAATCGACCAATTAATATTAACGAATCCATCTACCGTATGGAATGTTCATGATCATTCTGATGAAGAGAGTCCATTGACGCCAAATGAAGATGATCACGAGGGTCATGATCATGATGGGGATGGGCATCCTGATCATGCTGCGGAAGATCACGGGGATCATGACCATGATGGAGATGGACAACCAGACCATACACCAGAAGAACATGAAGGGCACGACCACTCCGCCCACGATCAGGGAGCTTTGGCTCGAACCAATGCAGAGTTGCTCAACTATCCAGACAAAGAGATAACGACTTTGCTCATAAAATTCAGAAACAGGACAAATTTCCAAGCACTCAGTATGCCTCGAAATATCAATGATAATACAGATATGCAAGCAGCATCTCCGGCGATTGAGATCAATAGATTGTATGCTATGATTGGTTCAGGTAGACAAATGTTACAATGGCTGGCAGCTTTGATCGGAATAATTTCGGCAGTAAGCATCTTTATAGTGTTGCTAAAATCTATGAGAGAACGAAAGTATGAGTTAGCACTGATTAGGGTAATGGGTGGAAGTCGATCCAGTTTGTATTCTTTGATAACGATAGAAGGTATGATTATGACTGCAATTGGATTTTTCGTGGGATTTATTCTCAGTCATATCGGAATGGAGATACTTGCAGGTTCATTGAAGAGTTCATATAAGTATTCATTCACGGGCTGGCATTTCATGAAAGAAGAATGGATGTTGCTTGGTCTTTCATTATTTATTGGTGTGATAGCGTCCTTAATTCCTGCTATCAGTGCAGCGAGAATGGATATTCATGAAACGTTGAATGATCGATAAACAATGCAATTACAAGACAATTAGGTTTTTTTTCTCAAAAATGCTTAAGTCAATCAATCTTAATTGCTTTCTTTAAACGTAAGGATTATGAAACCTCGATATGATTAAATTACAAAGTGTTTTTAAATAGAAAGTAACATAGAATGAATAAATTTATTGGAGCAGTATTAGTTGTATTTATAGCATGTTATAACTTAACTGGTCAGTCGGATCACTTGCAAGTTTCATTTGTGAAAGCAGAATTGGTTAAAAACAGCATTGCCGCAAAGGAGATATATGTTACAGATCACTATACATCTAGGGGAATTACCCATACATACTATAAAGAATCTATTAATGGATTGCCAGTTTTTAATTCTCGCGGTGCTATCCACTATAAGGATAAGAACGAAATCATAACAAAACATTCATTTAGAAACAGTAAAAAAGGAAATGCTATTTCCATTAATCCAACACTAACTGCATTTCAAGTTTTGGATAGACTAGCTGAGATAAAAGGCTATGATCGATCTGGTGAAGAAATCACAATTTCCACAACTAAGGGTGCTAAGCAAGAGCAAATCATCAGAGCTGAAAAAATATCACTTCGAGATATTCCAGTTAGCCTTGAATACTATTATGCTTCTGACAATGATTTGCGATTGGTATGGTTGCTTCCAATAGAAGAATTAGGGACTGCTTGGTATACAAACTATTTGGTAGATGCCAACTCAGGGGAAATATTAGCAGAGATTGATTGGACAGTAGAGTGCGATCATGGAAAGCCGAATAGCGGAGAAGTTATTTGTAGAAAGGATCACTCACTTGATCATTCTCCAACTTTGAATAAAAGATCAAGTTTTGCAGTAGCACCGAACAGCTATGAAGTATATGCTTGGCCAGTTGAAAGTCCAAATTTTGGAGCAAGAACATCTGAAGCAAGTCCATGGTTAGACAATGTTACTGCGTCACCAAATGGATGGCATACAATCGGAGCAAACGACTATACATCTACACGTGGTAACAATACTGACACCTACCTTGACGATGACAATACAAATTCACCTACAGGAGGAGATGCTGCAAGAGCAGATGGTGGAGCGACTTTAGATTTTTTCTTTCCGCTTGATGTAGATATGGATCCTACATTATATAAAGAGGCATCAGTTACCAATACATTTTATTGGACAAATTTAATGCATGATGTATGGTACAATTACGGATTTGATGAAGCATCCGGAAATTTTCAAGAGGAGAATTATACAGCAAATGGGTTCGGTTCAGATTATGTAAGAAGTGAGGCACAAGATGGATCAGGAACTTGTAATGCAAATTTTGGTACTCCGCCAGATGGATCAAATCCGAGAATGCAAATGTACCTGTGTACTAAGAATGGTAATTTTAGAGATGGTGATTATGATAATGGAGTAATCGCCCATGAATACGGGCATGGAATATCAAATAGATTGACAGGAGGACCGGCAGCGTCAGGCTGCCTTGGTAATCAAGAACAAATGGGCGAAGGTTGGTCTGATTATCTAGGTGCGGTCATGACGATTGAACCAGGTGACGCAGGACCAGATGCGAGAGGAATAGGTACATGGCTTTTTGGAGAAGGACCAGAAGGAGCTGGAATTCGTCCCTTTCCATATAGTACAGATTTGCTAGTGAATCCTATGACGTATGATAATATTAAAACAGTAAGTGTACCTCATGGTGTAGGATCTGTATGGTGCACCATGTTATGGGATATGACTTGGGCATTCATTGATGAATATGGGTTTGATCCTGACATTTATAACGGCACAGGAGGTAATAATAAAGCAATGCAATTGGTCATGGAAGGAATGAAACTTCAACCATGTAGTCCAGGATTTGTAGATGGTAGAGATGCGATATTAGAAGCTGATATGATGCTTAATGGAGGTGCCCATCAATGTTTGATTTGGAATGCATTCGCAACAAGAGGTCTAGGTTTTAGTGCCAACCAAGCAAGTACTGGAAGTAGAAGTGATGGTACAGAAGCCTTCGATTTACCGCCATCTTGTTCTCTTAATATCAAAAAAACAACTGCGACAATGACTGCGCTAGAGACAGATCAAATTCTGTTTGAGATTATTGTAGAAAATAATTTTCCAGCAATAGATTTGACAGATATCTTATTAGCAGATACGATACCTCAAGAGTTGTTTCTGCTTACGGCATCAGACGGAGCGACGGAAACAGGTGGAATAGTAACTTGGCCACTTTTTGATTTATTAGCTACGGAGGCGGATACATTCACTGTATTACTTGAGGTAAAAACTGGACTTACCTACATAGTTTCAGACATTTATGATGATATCGAAAATGGAGTTGCTAATTGGGCTACTTCATTTTCTGGAAGTACCAATTGGTCAACGCAAACAACCGTATTTAATAGTAGTATTAATGCATGGTTTGCTCCAGATAATAGTACAGTTGGTTCTGCATTTCTTGATCTAGCCTTTGAAATAGGAATAGGAGGTGGTTCAGAAATATCATTTTTCCACCAATATGATACGGAAGCTAGTTGGGATGGTGGACAAGTATTTATTTCTACTAATGGCGGTGCCAAATGGGTAGACTTAGGGCCTAATATGACAAATAATGGTTACAATAACCTTGTCTTTAATTCGGTCCCAGGATTTAGCGGGAATAGTAACGGGTTTTTAAATACAGTTATCGATTTAGATAGTTACGAAGGGCAAAATGTGCTGATTCGATTTCAAATGAATTGCGACCCAGCAGTTGGAGGCAATGGTTGGTGGATAGATGATATTGCAATAACTAATTTGAAATCATTGACAATTAATGAAGCGGAAGTAAGTAGTGACGTCTATTCTGCAAGTGTATTTGCAAATGCAGTACAGTTGATACCGCCTCCTACTGTATTCCAAGCATCCCTTATCAAGACTGATATTCTGTGCCCAGGTGAGGCAAATGGTGAAATATTGACTAGCCCTCAAGGAGGCAGTGGAAATTACACATACATATGGAATGATGGAGCAACATCTCAGAACAGATTAAGCCTTAGTGGAGGAATTTATAGAGTAACTATATCGGACGGAGTTGATGATATAATGAAAGTGGGTATTGTGACAGAACCTTCAGCGATCAATTTGTTTTTTAATGTTGAAAATATCACAAATGCAACTGGAGATAATGGATCTGTAGAAGTTTTTCCATCTGGAGGAACTGGAGATTTTAGCTATCTATGGGAAACGGGAGCAACAACTGCAGAAATAAGTAATCTTGAGGAGGGGTTTTATATCGTAACCGTGAAGATTGACAGCGCTGAAGTAATAAAATATAGCTGCGGTGATGATCACTATGATTCTGGAGGACCATCATCGGATTACTCAAGTAATGAAGACAGAACAGTGGTCATTTGTTCAGATTTGCCTGATGAAGGTGTAGTACTTACGTTTAATTCTTTAGACATTGAGATCAATTGGGATGCACTATATGTGTATAATGGCAATTCTATTAATAGTCCCTTATTCGATAGTGGAAACGGTGAAACACAGGCAGGGTATCCAGCAGGAGGGTATTACGGCACTAGTGCTCCTGGGCCATTTACTTCATCGAACGAAAGTGGTTGTATAACACTTAGATTCAGGAGTGATCAAGCGGTTACAGGTGATGGATGGGATATCGATATTACCTGTACACCATGTGCGCCAGAAGTGATGAATTTGAACCCAGATGGATATGGATCTCTTAAACAACAGATACTTTGTGCTGATCCGATTGATGTGATTAATATAGGTCAAAATGTATATTCTGATTCTATCACATTGGACTCAACAATACTTATTGACAAACAATTAACCATCGATCCTGGAGTGGGTAATGATTTTAATATCATCTCAAATGAAGATGGCCCTATCTTTATAATTTCACCTGTTGGAAGTCTTAATCTTAATCATTTAACTTTGAATTCTGGAGAGATTAATACAGGTGCTGCAATAATTAATGATGGTATTTTAATTTTAAATAACGTAATTGTAAAAGAAAATCAAAACACACCTAATCCAGAATCATTAATATTAAATAATGGGACAATGAGTGTAACAGGAAACACAAGAATAATAAAGGAATAGGCTATAAACCGCTTTCATGCAAAAATTAAGGTCCGCAATAGAACATCTCGGGAAAATAACCGATCAAGATTGGGAAGCATTTTTGAAAATTTGGGAACCTATCTCAGCGGGTAGGAAAGAAAATCTGTCTGAACCTGGCCAAGTTGAACAGTACACATATTTTGTTTTTGAAGGGATCCAGAGATTATATTATCTCGATAAAGAAGGTCGAGAAGCTACTGTAGTGTTGACCTACGAAGGTGATTTCGGAGGAGTGCTAGATTCTTTTTTGCTTCAAAAACCATCCAAATATTATTATGAAACCCTTTCGAATTCTGAGTTGATCCGCTGTAGATATTCAGATTATATGCGAGTATTAGCAGCCCATCCTAATTTTAAATTAATTTTTGATAAGGCGTTGTATCAAGTCTTTTCTGGGACAATGATGCGACTGGCAGAACTGCAATCACACACTTCTGAAGAAAAATTCAAAAAACTGCTTGCTAGAAGTCCACATGTGTTGAACAAGATTCCTCACAAATATTTAGCAAACTACATAGGAATAGATGCGACCAACTTCAGTAAGTTGATAAACACTGTTAAAATAGATGTTCAGTAACGGTGTTTCCGAGATTGGAGTACATAAATTATGGTATTATACAGATCCATATACAACGATGTTAGTCTAATTAGTGACGTATTCAATGGTAATCGGTATAAATTGAATTATATTTGCATTTCAATCCACTTCGATTATTTATGGGACTAATAGACCTCTTTGACGATATAGGCGATGCAATATTTGGAAACAAACGGTTCAATGAACTGAAGCACTTTGCGAAGAGTAAAGATTTTGAGATAAGGAGGAAGGTTGTTGCTGAACAGCTTCATCTAGATGTGCAAGCTATGCATTTCTACGAAGGCAAGAAAACCAAAAGAATCAAAGGTTATCTCTTTAAAAAGGATGTTAAGTTTAATGCGTTGACTCAGATTTTTGACTACTATTATTCTAGTGATTATGGGACAACGACTACAACCATTTTCTTATATGACACGAGTGAATTAGATCTACCGAAATTTATTGTGAAACCAAAGGGAGGGCTGAGTAAACTTGGCAATATATTCACTTCTTCAGAATGGTCATCAGTAAGCAGAGATTTCGACAAGGATTTCGTCGTTGAATCATACGATATGAACGAGATGAGGATGATGATTACCTCTCACTTTGCAGATGTTATTCTTAGATTAGGGGATTACACAATTGAAGGAAAAGGTGACTTCTTAGTGATCTACAAAAAGAATAAAAAGGCAGATATTGTGGATATGGACAATGTATATGATGACGGGTTAGAGTTGCTTGACATTATTATCAATGATCACAGTAACGAGTTAGTTTAATCTTGGTAATTACCAACTGTTGTTATTTCTAAAAATCTCACTTTTGTGTAAAAGTAGAAATATATGATAGCACAGAATAAAGCTCAACTTATAGAACAGTTACAAAAAGAAGTTCGTCGCCAATCAGAAATAGTGACGGGTCATTTTAAAGAATTAAGTGATGAAAAACTGTTGGCTACCGCGGAAAACGGAGGCTGGAGTGTAATCCAAAACCTAGAACATCTCAATCTATACTACGATTATTACAACACAGCAATAAAGAAGTCCTTAGAACAGGCTCAAAAAGATAATGCGGCTTCCGTTTTTAAAAGTGGCTGGCTAGGAAATTACTTTACTAATTCTATGGACTACCGAACTAAAGGAAAAATCAAAGCATTCAAAGATTATATTCCTAAAGTTGATCTTAATCCAGTCGTTGTGATTAGAAAGTTTTTAGCAAACCAAGAAGAAATATTTAGACTATTAGAAGACGCCAAAGATTATGATCTATCGAAAATTAAAACAGCAATTAGTTTGACTAGATGGATCAAAATGAGAATGGGTGACGTGTTCCAATTTGTGATTATGCACAATGAGAGACATATTGTACAAGCTCAATCAAGGCTGTAACTGGGGGTATAAAATCATACCAGGCTATTTGAAAAGTAATTGGAAAATATCCCTTGGCAACACCACTAAATTATTAATTCTACTAGTAGGCTAAACTTATTTAGATGTCACACTAAAGGGCGACACAGATTTTATTACAATTCACCCTATCGTGTGGCGATTGACTATTCATGTATATATAGTTTTGATTTGATTTTATTTTAAAACCTCAAAACAATATTGATGAGAAGTCTAATCTACCTTATACTATTATTGATATTTCATTTGACTAATCTTCAAGCACAGTCGATCAATGTTTGGCAAGGAGGTATAGGAAACTGGAATGTAGCTTCAAATTGGTCGCAGAATGAGATTCCTAGTGTCAGTGACAGAGCAAGAATTTTAGCGGTGGGTGATGTTGTGACTATCCCTAGTGGCTATACAGCTTTAGTCTGTTGTATTAAAGTGGCTGATGGAGCTGAATTAATCATAAATGGAGATACTGTCAAAACGCATCTCAAAAGGATATTTGCAAAAATGGATGTCAAGAGTAGGACGCAAGCGGTAGCATTATTGTTGAGATCATAGAAAACGAAGAACTTACCTCTCCTCTTCAATCAGATAATAAGCACAGGTGGACAGAAAATTCCTCAATATTGGAATTGCACTTATAAAACCAGCTTGTTTCCTAGCGGATACTCCAAATTTATATTTATAGATTGGATTAAAAAGATAAAGTTGCCGCTTCAGTATGCTATATTTTTCCTTTTTTAAAATCCTTTCGAAACGTTCGATTGATATGCCTGTATCTTTTATTTCAAGCATATTTTCTACTTTTTGCCTGGACTCTCCGAATGCTTTTAGGAACATTTTATAGATAGGCCTTGGTAACATATGGTAGTAGGGTAGCGCAGATAGAATTTTACTCTTTGCTACTTGTTGGTGACCACCAAAAGGCATCTGCCAAGGAGGAAATCCAAAGAATATCTTTCCATCAGGTTTTAAAAATTTATGTAAAAACGACATGAATTTTGCCTGATCATGGATGTGCTCGATTACATCCTTTAGTATAATAAGATCAAACTTCGTCTTTAGATCTTTGTCTACATCAATGTCATATATATTTTCAGACATGAACGCTATTTTGCCTGCCGCTATCTCCTCAGCCATGAAAATCTTGGCAATCTCAGTTCTTTTAGGGTCCAGTTCTATCCCTACACATTGATGACCTTTGTCTGTGAATGCCTTTAAAACTCCTGCTTCAGCACACCCGATTTCTAGGACAGCTAGCTTTTTATCATGATTGGTATACTTCTCAATGAAGGGTAAGATATACTCCTTTGAGTTGGTATACTGCATTTTGAAGTACCTCTCTTTATCCTTATGGAAATCAAACATGGGTTATAGTCTAGTATATAATTATTGTATAGAATGGCAAAGATATACAAATTAAGAAATTATATATATGAAGTGGTGTTGCGGGTGTATGACAAACTGCAGAAAAATGTTTAAATTGTGTGACCACTTAAGTTATAATTAATATTGTAGGTTTACCCATTTAGATCTCAGGATTTCATCATATTATAGGTCAGGGGTTGATGACTTACGCAACGCTCGAGAACCTTATCTAGAATTGAGGCTCTGTGATTTCTTCTGTTAAATCGAAAGAAATATTCGTTTATATATTTTTGCAGGTATTCCTTTACTACCACAGGAATGCATTCCCCTTAGCCAATTTTTAAAGTTCCTTATTTGAATATGAAACATCTTGAAATTCTCACCATTATTGGATAACCGCTGCGTTAGGTTTGGAAATTCTTCTTTTAGAGGCTTCTATACTGACCAACCATCAGACACGACAAAGGCATCTTCCTTGATATGGGTATCAAAAATCACTTTCAATGATTTGCTACTATAATCTTCAATGATCTTGGTGTAGGCACGACCAGCTTTCCCTTCTCTTTGTTCGACAGCCAATACGACTCTGACTTTCTTATCACTTTTACTTCTTCCTTGCTCACCCTTTTGAGGTGTGCCTATTTCAAATTCATCTACGTGAACCTCATTCTCTAA
>CAXBGT010000008.1:0-56761 GCA_963975265.1 uncultured Saprospirales bacterium | reverse complement strand
CTTTTTGGTGCCGAAGTCTAATGACTTTAAGGTTTCTGAAATAGATAAGAACTAAGTCAATACTATTCTTGATAGGAGGGAAGAATTTCAATTTGTTGGAAATGCAGTTGATGGCATTACAAAATTATTAGACGATTCTACTTTGCAACAAATCCATTACCACTAAAGCTGTGGTCTCATTTTAATTCTCCAAATCCTTCAACAGCTTTTCCATTTTGTTTTTTATTTTCTTGAGTTTTATGGTAATGTCAGAGCTGTTTACCAATGACTTTTTCTTCTTAAGTTCTTTTTTAGCACCATCAAGCGTAAACCCTCTTTCTTTAACTAGGGTATATATATTCTCAAGATTACGGATGTCTTTGACCATGAAGCGTCGATCACCTTTACTATTTTTACTGGGTTTCAATATTGAAAACTCAGCTTCCCAGTAACGGATGAGAGAATTAGAAACGCTAAACATTTCAGATACTTCTCCAATCGAATAATACAGTTTGGTTAATTCTTGTTCTATTTTCAAGAAGAATAAGTTTTGGTTATGATCATGAAAACGTATAAAGCGCTCAATTAGTTGCAGTTGAATGGACTTATATGAACCTTTACTAGAATATGATTTTACAATTCCACCAACATCTTTCAATAATTGCCCCATTTCTTTGATAAAATTTCACAGCTTTGAGATTCCAGTCAATTACTTCCCACTTTACCATTTTACAGTTTCTATTTTTTGCCTCGCCTAAATATTCATCAAATAATAACTGACCTACTCCTTTTGATCTGTATTCTTCTTTTACGAAGAAGTCTTCTAAATACAACATCTTACCTCTCCATGTCGAGAAAGTATCATAGTACAAAGCCATTCCAACAATTTCGGTATTATCTTCTGCCACATGAGCACTGATTAATCCCTTTCCGAATGCTTGAGTGTAATCGGCAATAGTCGCGGTAACTGATTCAGGCATTTTCTCGTAGATAGCCAACCCTATGACTAGGTTTAATATTGATTGTAGATCTTTTTCAGTTGCCTTTCTTGTTGTTATTGCCATTTATACATCATTTTATTTTTATTATCACATTAGAATAAGTGCTAATTTAACACAATATGAAGTACATATCTAGTAATTATCTTTAGTAAATAGAAGATCGATTTTTATTAGTTTTACATATACTTTAAATTAAATTGGATTTAGTGAATGAAAAGGCTTCAAAAACAAAAATTATATATAAAGGCGATGTAGTGGCCGGCAGCTTCTATTTGTTTGTGGGTGTATTGTCTGCATTAGGTGCTTTGTTATTATATTTTTTCTCGTCAAGATTAGGGCTGTATTACCTTACTATAGGGTTGAGTTTGTTATCTATTTATCTAGTTGGTAAAGGCGTAGTTATGATGTATTTGTACTACAGTCGGTATAAATATTATAAAGATTACATATCTCTAAATATAGATGAAATCAAAGAAGAAAGACGATATACTCGATGGAGGGTCTTAAAGAAAAAGAAGAATAGAAGAATATATATATATGCGATTGCATTCGGATGTTTTATAGCTTTTGGAGGCTTGTTTCATCAAGAGAAGGGGCTGATCGTAGCGACGTGTATTCCAATTGTAGTAATGTCTGCAATAGAGTTTACAGTAGGTTTATTGACTGAGTTTAGATTGACAGAATACTTGAAACATTTGCATAAATTGACCTTAGCGGAAGTCTAATTTTATAATATACAAGAAGTAACTATGTTTTTAGCAACAGATATTGGAAATAGTAACATTGTGATAGCCATTCATAATGGTCAGGAATGGATACATATATTTAGATATGAAACTAAGGATTATCAACCTGCATTATTTTATGAAACAGGCATTAGAGACATATTACTGGAATGGGGAGTTGCACCTGCTGATATTACGGGAGCAGCGGTAAGCAGTGTAGTGCCAGAAGTCACTGAAAGAATCATGCAAGCAATTACAAATAGTGTTAGATTTGTACCAATCCTGTTGAATCCTGAATTATTTATCAAGCTAGATATGAGAATACCTAAAGCCTATGAGATAGGTTCTGATATTGTAGCAAATGCAGTAGCTGTTCGTAAGTTGTATCAACAGAATTGTATAGTAGTTGATTTTGGAACAGCGCTTACCTTCACAATATATGAGCATACTGTAGGTATTACTGGTGTTACGATTGCGCCAGGTCTAAAAACAATTATCTCTACGCTCTCAGATAGTACATCGCTATTGCCAGAGATTGATATCGATATGCCTGAGTCAGCAATAGGTACAAGTACATCAACCGCAATCAAAGCCGGCGTATTATTTGGATTTATTGGTATGGTCAAGGAAATCCTTAGTAGAATAAAATCAGAGCTGGACGAAAGTTACAAAATAGTAGCCACTGGAGGTCTGAGTGCTATTATCAAAGAACTCAATTCTGAATATGATGAGACAAATAAAAATTTAACCTTGGACGGAATTCGAATCTTAGCTCAAAATGATATAAAGTAGGATGTTGAAAATAGAAAGAACACATGCTGAAAATCCTATTTTCAAAAAGCTAGTGAATGATTTGGATAGGGGCCTTGTAATAACCGATGGAGATGATCATGCGTTTTACGACCAGTACAATCAATTAGATGATATTAAATATGCATTGATTGTATTTCATAATGAAGAGCCAATCGGCTGCGGAGCCATCAAAGAATATGATGAACGTAGCTACGAATTAAAACGGATGTATGTAGCTGAATCACACCGAGGCAATGGATATGCCGGTGTAATGTTGCGAAACTTAGAAGGTTGGATTAGAGATTTAGGTGCCCAAAAGTGTATCTTAGAAACTGGTATTAGGCAAACTGCAGCGATAAGATTATATGAAAAGTCTGGATATGCTCCAATCGACAATTATGCCCAATATAAAGGAGTAGAGGACAGTGTTTGTTTTGAAAAGATTCTTTATTAGAATCCTATTTAAGTTGGCAAATAAGAAGGTGTCTAGAGAGAATCAAAAATCATTAAAGTAATACCACATTTAGGACTATTAACGACCAGCCAAGTTAAAATACTACTGGTATCCTGCTGCTTGTAACGAAAACAATTCAGCGTACAGCTGTTCATTATCCATCAGCTCCTCATGCGTTCCCAGCTCTAGAACTTTACCGTCTTTCAATACCAAAATCCGATCGGCCATACGAACTGTAGAAAATCTATGCGAGATAATAATACTAGTCCTTCCTTTTGTAAGACCAATGAATCTTTGAAACGCTTCGTACTCTGCTCTTGCATCAAGCGCAGACGTTGGCTCGTCGAGTATCATTACTTTGGCGTTTTTCATATAAGCTCTAGCGAGAGCGATCTTTTGCCATTGACCACCTGATAGATTTTTCCCTTTGGCAAATCTCCTACCTAGTTGTTGATCATACCCGAGGCTCATCTCCGCTACTACTTCATCTGCAAGTGAACGTCTTGCGGCTTCTTCTATTGCAGCCTGATCATCAAGTTTAGTGATGTCTCCAACGGCAATATTTTCTCTAACTTTAAATTCATATCGAATAAAATCTTGGAAAATAACTCCAAATTGTTGCTGATACTCATCTTTGTCAAAAGCTGTGATATCCACACCATCTAGTAAAACCTGACCAGAATCTGGCTCATAAAATCTGAGAAGGAGCTTAATGAGTGTTGTTTTACCAGCTCCGTTCTGTCCTACAAAAGCCATTTTTTCTCCAGCGCGGATCTTAAAACTTACTCTGTCCAATACTTTATGCTCTCCCCCTGGGTAGGAGAAAGTAACATCTACCAACTCAAATCCTCTTTTTATCTCAGTAGGGATTGGTCTGCTTTTACTAGAACTTATTGGAGGAACAATATCAATGAAATCAAAATAATCCTTTAGATAAAGCGCACTCTCTGCGATTCTAGTAAACTGTGCAAAGTTACTCTGAAGGCTACTGCGTAATCTATTAAAGGAGCCACTCAAAAATGTGAGATCACCAATTGAAATCGTACCACTTATGGCTCGATATATTATAAGAATATAGGCACCATAGTAACTTATTGTTCCTAGTAGATTAAATATTGCACCGAGAAAAGTCCTTCTTATTGCAAGTTTTCTATTTATTAGATAATATTCATCAGAGAGTTTTTTGAATCGAGAAGCAACAAAATCTACAAGACCAAAAAGCTTCATTTCTTTAGCGGTAGTATCGTTAGCTCCTATATATCTTAGATAATCAAGTTCTCTTCTCTCCGCTGTCCAACTTCTAGCGATGGAGTATTTACTAGAACTAAATTTCAATTCATTGATAAATGCAGGTATGATGCTTAGTATCAAAATTAAGATCAACCAAGGCTCAAAATAGATCAATCCAGCGATCAAAGATATGATGACAATCAAACTTTGCAATTGAGATAGAGCATTAGACATAAGTGTTACTCTTCCACTTGTTTTGGTTCTTGCTCGTTCTAGTTTATCATAAAATTCGGAATCTTCCAATTGGCTTATACTGAGATCTTTGGTTTTGGTGATAATTTTGACCGAAGAAGCGTTAGAGTACAAATCACCAATTAAGCCGTCTGTTAGACTAATAACTCTGTTGATGATGTCCGAAATAATTGCGATTCCTAGTTCAATACCAACGTAAATCCAAATCTTTGAAAAATCTGCAACTTCAGCATTAACCTGTAAGATGATCTCATCAATTAATAACTTTCCAACATAAAGAAGAATGATTGGTGAGAGTGCATTGACTAGTCTACAGATAACATTAAAAATAAATGCTTTCCCTCCAGCTTCATAGATTTCTCCAAAAAACCTTGGCAGATACTGCATTGCGGAAAATCCACCCTTCCAGTCAATTTCCTTTTTATCTTGTATAGATGCAAGCCGCTGAGCCATATTACTTTTATGATTACTAAAACTCGAAAACGAAGCACAAATGTCCTAATCTTAAAAAGCTAACTAATACTTTTTAATATTTAGATCTTCAATCTTCATTCTTTAACTTAAAACTTGATAAATAATCAAGTTTTCCTTTTCTTCTTCTCCGCAGCTGGAAATAAGATATTATTTAAGATCAGTCTGTAGCCTGGACTCTTAGGATGCAATGAAAGATCCGTCTCAGGATCACCCACATAATGTCTATAGTCTTCAGGGTCGTGGCCACCGTAGAAAGTCCATGTACCATATCCAAAACTTCCGTGGATATATCTTGCTTCTCCAGCAGCCTTGTTTTCTCCCATTATTAGGATTTCTGACTTGATTTGACTTTTTTTGAAACCTGTAGTTTGTCCCATGAACCCTTTTACAGTCAACGTATGATTCTGACATAGCATAGTCGGAATAGGGTCCCATTTTGCAGAAAATTCGAAAAGCTTGAAATAGTCAGTTTCAGGGGTTACTTTTCTATTCTTATTATCAATCGATGAATGTTCGTACGTAAGTGGATTCTTAATTAAGTCAAAGTCTTTAAATGCTAGAGTTTTATCAAAGTCAAGTTTTGATTCAGCGTTTGGGTCGGCATCATCGCCATCATAAATAGCTGCACAAATGTCTAAGCCCTCTGCCGCAAGTGCTATATCATAAGTATCAGTCGCAGAACACATAGCAAACATAAATCCACCCCCTTCAATATATTCTTTGATTCGTTTGGCTACTGCAAGCTTTAAATTTGACACCTTTTCAAACCCTAACTCAGTAGCAAGGGATTCCATCTTTTTTTGATTCGCTTTGTACCATGGTTTACCTCCTTGGGATCCATAGAATTTTCCATATTGCCCAGTGAAGTCTTCATGGTGTAAATGCAACCAATCGTATTCTGCTAGCTTGTCTTCTAAAACATCTCTATCGTACACTGTCTCATAGGGAATCTCAGCATATGTGAGAACCATCGTAACCGCATCATCCCATGGTTGCACCTTTTCTCCTTTTGAGTTTGTGTCGGGTGTATAGACAGCAATTTTAGGCGCTTGCTCAAGTTTTACAACTTCTTGATTCTTCTCTTTATCATTGATAGATGATCTGATTTGTGCAAATTGTGCATTAGAAATTACTTCATATGAGACTCCTCTAACCTTACATTCTGATTCAAATCTATTATTATGTTCGAATGCAAAACTACCTCCTCGATAATTGAGTAACCAATATGCTTCTAGACCATTGTCGATGATCCAATATGTAATTCCATACGCTTTTAGATGATCTCTCTGACTTTCATAGTCCATCGGCAATAAGATATAAGATGCTGATGCTGAAAATGCTCCAAATACAAGTAAGCAAATTGATAAGATATATTTCTTCATAAGTGATTTTATTCTAGGTGCTGTAAATCTACAATTAATGAACTGATCAATGAGTGGAATGATTACAAAAGGTATGTTAAATAATAGAAAATTACTATGCTGGAATTAGCGATCTCATTCAGATTTTGATGGTCTAGTCTTTCCATACCAGTCACTAATCACTTTTTCTGATAATTTCCCTTGAGGTGTATAGTCTCTTTCTGGATATCCCTCATGTCCCATTCCAGCGGGAAACCACTTCCATAAGAAACCTCCTCCCCACCATTCTTCTTCCCAAAATGTTTCGAGAAGCATGCTGTAGGCGTTGGCTTGAGCTTGTTCGTTGATTGGTTTTTGTTTGACTCCTTTCTCTAGTTCCCAAGCACGCCATGCACACCTATCTATACTGAGGTACCCATATTCTGTAAATACTAGTGGCTTGCCAGTCCTGCGAGAAAACTTGGCTAATTTCTTTTTAATAGGCTTCCATTGTTTTTCAAGCTTGTATTTTGATGGAGTTTTGTCATCCGTCAAAGGAAAATATGCACTAATACCTATGTAGTCCAATTTATCCCATATAGATACTTTTTCATAACCGTCCCAATTAGAAGAATAGATCAATTTGCCTGAGTAATAACACCTAATATCTTTAATCAGCTTAAGCCAAAATTGAGATCTTTCTTGCACTGCTAATTTATATTCAGTTCCAATGCAAAACAATTCAACATCATTATCAGCTGCCATTCTTCCATAGAAATGAATATATTCACTATATCCTTTTTCCCAAGCTAGCCAGTCCTCTTCATTGTCAAAAGTGACATCGCCAACCCATGCCCCATGTATATAAACTTGTGGTTTTAGCATCACTTTGATATTGTTTTTATGAGCTAAAGCTATACATGTTTCGATACCTTCTTGTTTTTCACCCCACCATTGTCTATCAAGATTGTATCTGATTTTCGGATTATCAATGCCTCGGCTAAATCCATATGGCACAAGACTAATCCATTCAGTATTTACTCGTTTTAGAGCCTCCATTTCTGGTTGCCCGATAGGAGCTGGAGGTGCTACAAGAGTTATGCCCTTCATAGGCATAACTTGCGCTCTCAGATATGGCGCCTGAATTATTAAAAACAGAAATGAGAAATATAGGATTATGTCAGGGTTGAATGATTTTGTCAAATTATTGCGTTGTTAATTATTCTAAGCCAATTAATTGTAGTAACAATGGTTTATATTAAGTAGTTGTCAAAATAAATAATATCAAAGTCTTATTCACTAAATTCTATCCCTTAACCAGGGTGAAACTCTATATCGCTCTTCGTGATACCTGTCATATAAATCATCAAGTAATTTAACGATATAATCATAACCAAGTTCCTTACCCCAAGTTAACAACCCTTTTGGGTAGTTCACTCCTTTAGTCATAGCTATCTCGACTGCTTCTTCACTACAGATTCCCATGTAGACAGTGTCGGCTGCTTCATTAATTAACATAGCTAGAACTCTATGGAGAATTTTAATCCCAGTTTCTGCATTTGTATTTGGCTCTGATTTTACAACTCCTTCGCCGTAATTGTAAAATCCTCTTCCAGTTTTTCTTCCCAAATATCCTGCATCAACCAAAGATTTTTGGGCAAATGATGGCTTATACCTGCCGTCATAATAGAATGCTTGCCACACTGATTCAGTTACCTTATAATTTACATCATGACCTATGTAATCTGTCAATGTGAAAGGGCCCATTCGGAATCCACCGAGCTCAGTCATTACCCAATCAATAGTAGCAATATCTGCTACCTCTTCTTCGTATATTTTTATGCTTTCACTATAAAATGGGCGGGCCACTTTATTAACAATAAACCCAGGGGTATCTTTTGCAAGTACGGTATATTTACCCCAATTATCAATTATGGATTGGGCTTTCAATACTATCGTAGGATCTGATTGTAAAGCGGGAATGATCTCGACTAATTTCATCAGAGGAGCTGGGTTAAAGAAATGGATTCCCATCATTCTAGACGGATTAGACAGGGATGCAGCAATCTGAGTCACAGAAAGAGAAGATGTATTAGTAGCTAAAATACAATCTGGACTGACAATGCGCTCTATTGATTTGAAGACTTTCTTTTTGATGTCCATATTCTCTATAATGGCCTCTATGACCAAGTCAGCTGTTTCAAATGCCTTCATAGAACTGCCAAAATATATTCGGCCCATGATGCCTTTTACTTCAGTATCAGACATTCTACCCTTCTCAACTTGACGATTGAGGATTTTTTGAAGTTTATTTCGTGCGGTTACTGTAGCTTCTTCATTTATATCAATGAGTTGGACTTCCCATCCATTGGTTGCAGCAACTTGTGCTATACCTGAGCCCATCGCTCCTGCACCTAATACTCCTAATACTGACATTTTATTTCACTTTGGTTAAGTGATGTAAAAGTATAGATAGAATTGGTAGTTAGGTTAGAAATTTGATTTTTATTACTCCCGTGGAGCCAAGGCTTAATTAAAGATCAATTACGCGGACAATTTTAATGATTTTTGGAGTCAATGTTACGTGGAGTACTTAAATCAATTTCGTTTTTATTAAATTGTGTCTGATCACTACAATATAAATATCATGACTTATTATCCCGATAAAATCCATAGATTAATTTTGTTTTTTTTATTCCTATTTGTGCTTAATGTTGTTCAAAGTCAATCGACTGAAGAGCTGTTTTCATTGCCAGGTTTGAGGTTTGGGATTGATGGCATAGATGATACTGGTGGGCGTTATGATCATTCTATATTTTACAGGGGTGATACAATATATGGAAGTGAAAAATTTTTAATCTATCAAGAAACAGGGGGTTATTATTTTTATTTGAAAATTGATAATAAAAAGCTTTATGCTCCGATTTCTAGTGTGTCAAGTGAAAATCTACCATTACTTTTTGATTTTGGGTTAGATGTTGGGGATTCTTTTTATTCGGCCTCAAATTACTATAGTGGTGGAGTAAAAGTTGTAGAAAAATCATTAATTACATTAAGTGATGGACATGATAGAATTAAAATAGTTTTAGAAAATCAGACTTATGATAGAATATATACTTGGATCGAAGGCATTGGATTTGAAGAATTAGGGATTAAGTTAGATTATAATTATTGGCCTGAGCTGAAGTGTGTTTCATCTGATGGTGGAGATATTTATTTGTCTGAGGGATTTAGCTCAGAAGACTGTGACGCAAGAGGTTGTCTTATGATGTATGGAAACTTCAATATAACAAATACCATAGAAAATAAAGTTGTTCTCAGTAATGGATCATTGAACTATACCGAATTGCGATTAGATATGGGCGACGGTACGGTATTCGATGAATTCGTTGAGGAATATGAATATCAAGATAATGGATGTTACAATATAGAATTGACCGTAACTAACGATTGTGGTAAGATAGCTTACAAGCAGCACTTTTTTGATTATTGTGGTGATCCTATTTGGCACAAAAAGTCTGAAACTAAGATAGGTGGAGTGTTTTTTTATACGGCCGAGGAAGGAGTTGGAGTAAGGTTCGATTCTTTATTCGTCACTGCAGATGGTGGGCAATCTTGGCAGTACGAATCATCAAATTTATCTGATATATTAGTGGAGGCGGAACCACGGGCATTTAAATTTCAAACTAATGGATTCGGATTGTGTTCCACATATAATGCTGACGAGGGAGACTATTGCTATTTCATTACAAAAAATGGTGGTAAGCATTGGGATAGAATCGATAATAGTACTTTTTATCGTGTGCTAGATATTAATGAAGTTGGGGTGATGTTGAAGATTAGTGCATTCAAAGTAGAAAAAAGTTATGATTTTGGTCAGACGTGGATCGAGTTGGACTATAATATGCAATCAACAGCTAGAAAGGTAAGCATGACGGGTGATAGTATAATTTCCTTGATTGAGGTGGTTAAGACTGAGGAGGGAGATGTGATATCTAACTTTATTATATCCAAGGACTTAGGGTCTTCTTGGGAGTCGTTTCTATTTGAGGATGTATTAAGGGAAACTGAAGTTGTTGATGACAAGACTTGGTTTTTAGCTGGAAGTCATGATTTGTACTTAACTGAGGACGGAGGTGAGTCGTGGAACTCAATTTTTACTTTTTATGGATTTGATCGTTTTGCAATAGGTATAAATTTTATTGATTCAGATTTTGGATATTTTAGGATGTATAGAGAGCTGTTCAGAACCGAAGATGGTGGAGATACATGGAGCATAGAAAATTGTACATTCAATAGTACATTCAGACTATTTGTTCATGAAAATAGAACATCTACAGCTATGATAAGTGGTGATTTGTATGAAAGAATGCCTAATCCAGATTATGAGTGCGAGACTGTAAGTGTAAATGAACATGATGTTAGTGGGATTCGAGTTTTTCCTAATCCTGTATCTGAGTATCTGACGATTAAAGTGGAGGACCTAACAAACCAAGATGAAATGGTGGTTAAAATTTACAATATCACTGGGGAAGAAGTGTTAAATGAATCATTACGTGAAGTCAATAACGTGTTGAATCTAGATAACATCCTATCAGGTATCTATTTCTATGAAATAATAGATCATCAATATGAAATAGATCAAGGGCGTTTGGTAATTTTGAGGTAGATTATAAGTGTTTTATTTCTCGAAGGTACTCATGATAATGCAGGTGACTTCTGGAACGTGGCCCAGTAAGGTCGTTGTAATTGATGGCCGTAATTTGATCGAAGTTGCTAAAACTCGACCATGATGTTTTACGTATCACTTTTATAATTAACCAACTTCATAGCCCAACAATTCTATAAATCGAACAACTCCATTATCTTCACACCACCTAATAAAATGAAACAATATGAAGATTAAAAACTACGCACAAGGTAACTGGATCACTGGAGAGGGAGATGGACAAGCATTGATAGATGGAGCTAACGGTGAAATCATTGGTTTTGCAACGAGTAAAGGTCTTGATTGGGCTGATATGCTAGAATATGGACGAAAAACTGGCGGACACACATTGCGGAAAATGACGTTTCAACAGAGAGGAAGAATGATAAAGTCCCTTGCATTGTATCTTCATGAAAAACGTAAAAGTTATTATCCAATAAGTTACAAGACAGGAGCAACAAAAGGCGATAGTTGGGTAGATATAGAAGGAGGAATTGGTAATCTTTTTGCCAATGCCAGTCTCAGAAAGAAATTTCCGGATCAACCATATTACATAGATGGAGAAATGGCACCATTATCCAAAGGCGGCCAATTTGTAGGCCAACATATTATGGTGCCAAAAGAAGGAGTTGCTGTACACATAAATGCATTCAATTTTCCTATCTGGGGTATGCTAGAAAAATGTGCAGTGAATTGGTTAGCTGGAATGCCAGCGATAGTGAAGCCTGCAACTTTGACCTCCTTCTTGACAGAAGCGATGGTGAAGGATATAATTGCATCGGGAATACTGCCAGAAGGAGCACTACAACTTATCAGCGGAAGTGCAAGAGGTATTTTGGACCATGTTACTAGTCAAGATGTAGTCACATTTACAGGTTCAGCAACAACAGGTAGGATGCTCAAAGCTACTCCACAGATTATTAATGAATCGGTACCATTTAATATGGAAGCGGATTCACTGAATTGTATAATCTTAGGCCCAGATGCTGTGCCTGGAACAGATGAATTTGACCTCTTTCTTAAAGAAGTGAGAAGAGAGATGACTACTAAATGTGGTCAGAAATGTACTGCGATCAGAAGAATAATGGTTCCTGAAGACCTAATGGAAGATGTTCAGATTCAGTTGGGGAAAGCACTAGCTAAAACAACTATAGGTGATCCAAGAGTTGATGGTGTTCGAATGGGTTCACTCGCTGGCCCTCAACAAGTAGTGGAAGTAAGAGAAAGAATAGAACAACTTCTAGAAACCTCTCAAATTGTTTACGGGAGCTTAGACGAAGTAGTTCTCGTGGAAGGAACTAATAAAGCGGGGTCTTACATGAGTCCAATTTTGATGAGACAGGACAAGCCATTTGAGAATACAGATGTACATGATATTGAAGCATTTGGTCCAGCAAGTACATTGATGCCTTATAAAAATATAGGTGAAGCCATTGAGTTGGCAAAAATGGGCAAAGGTTCATTGGTATGTTCCATCGCTACAAATGATGATAAAACTGCCCGAGAATTTGTATTAGGAGCAGCAAGTCACCATGGTAGGATTTTAGTGCTCAATAGAGATGCCGCTCCTGAAAGTACAGGTCATGGTTCACCGATGCCTCTACTTGTACATGGAGGACCAGGGCGTGCAGGTGGAGGTGAAGAGATGGGTGGAATGAGAGGGGTAAAACACTATATGCAACGGTGTGCGGTACAAGGAAGTCCTACAACACTTACAGAAGTGACAGGTCAATACCAATACGGTGCTAAATACAAAGATGGGGGAGCACATCCCTTCACAAAGCATTTTGAAGATATTGAAGTGGGTGAGACGATTGTCACGGGTAAACGAACTGTTACGGAAGCAGATATTGTGAATTTTGCGAATGTTAGTTGGGACCATTTTTATGCGCATACAGATGTCACTTCTCTAGAGGGAACAATTTTTGAAGAGCGGGTTGCTCATGGTTATTTCATATTAAGTGCAGCGGCAGGTTTATTTGTACATGCTGCGAAAGGTCCAGTTTTGTTGAATTATGGATTGGATGAGTGTAGATTTACCAAGCCAGTTTATGCTGGAATGACAATTGGTGTAAGGTTTACTGCGAAGGAGAAAATCGCTCAAGAAAAAAGAGACGAAGATGATATCCCTAAAGGAATTGTCAAGTTTTTAGTCGATGTTTATGATGAAACAGGCGAGACAGTGGCCATTGCTACTATATTGACTATGGTCAAGAGGAGATTGCCTTTAAATTAATATGGCTAGTAAGTATTGTGATTGATCATAATTAAGAACAGTTTCTAACGCTATAACTATAATAGGAAGTGTGACCGGTGATATTTGCTCTGTATTTGTAGATTTTTTATAATTGAAATTTGCCATTTTATAAAGCAATGTATCTACCATTTAGTCTTTTGGATGCACTCTCCAAAATTTTTTAACACCGGCCTCTTCATAGATTGAGAATTTATCGTTCATATCTTTCTTTGAAGTAACTGGCGATATGACTTCAACTATCAAGTATGGAGCACTAATACATCCCGCTTCATTGATTTTATTTCGATCACAGATGACACAAATGTCAAGCTGTACCAAGATTGTAGGATTGTCCTTTAATTCGTTTCTTACAGGAAGGACAACATCGATTGGGACTTAATAGCTTCTAAAGGTTTACCTTTCAGGAAATTAGTGATTTCAGTACACAAATTCCTACTTATATCTTTATGATATGATATTGGCGCTGCACTCATCTTAAAGGTTATACCCCTTATAAGTTCAGGATTCTTCAAGCGCATTTTTATTATCGTGTTCCATATTTCAAATATAAGGTATTTAGAGTTAGGTTGAAACTAGTAAGAAACAGGTTAGAAGGACTACTTTGACAATGCTATGGATTCTAGTATTAAGATAATAAGTTCTTCACAATGTGTTAATTTTTAATCAGTACTAAATTCATGTATTATTGTTATCTAAATTTCATTTGTATTTCCAAATAATTCATCATGAGTTATTAAGCCAGAAGTTGATCAAAAAAATCAGATTATATACTTATGTGTATCACATGCAGCTTGGGAAAAGTAGGCAGACGAGAGATTTGGTAAAGCTGATAAGTTATCGATTGCTTTTATTCTAATCACCAAAATTACAATGTTGAGTTACAAAAAATATTAGGCTGAGACACAGGCTATATTGTTTGGATAAATCAATATTCGCCCTGGAATGCTTCTGAATATTGCTACATGGTTTGTTTATTTCTTCATGAAAAATATCGAGGAAATGGAATTGGAGAGGCGCATGTGACTAGGGTGAAGAAGGAGGCTAGTGATGAAAATATAACAATGGTACAATGGTAAACACCTAGCTTTAATGAAAGACCAATTTTTTTTACAGACGAATTAGAGCAACCTCATTGCAGACAGCAAAGACTTTTCTTGAAATAAATTATTGAAATAAAGATTTCTTTTGGCGAACAATTTATGAGATTTTTTCTTTTGATTGAAGAATATTAAAAATTAGGACTTATTACTATTTATGAAGTACATATACACACTGGTGACTTGCATTTTTCTAGTCAATTTCTCTTGGGCTCAAAGGCCAAATCGCGGACAAGGAGAATCTTCGATGATTACGATCAAAGGTGAAGTTGTCGATCAATCATCACAGCTAAATTTAGAGTTCGCGACCATTTCAATTTTTGCAAAGAAAGATTCTACATTGCTTACTGGGGGAATTTCGGAAGCTGACGGTTCATTTTCGTTTAATATCAAGCCAGTTGGTACTATGTATGCCGAGATAGAGTTCATCGGTTATGAATCCTTGATAATAGATAATATAGTTCCTGATAAGGGGAGTTCTGTCATTGATATGGGTGTAATTGTAATGTCTGTTGGAGGAGTTAATCTTGATGAAATAGTAGTCAGAGCCGAGAAGAGTGACATGCAATTTTCATTAGACAAAAGAATCTTTAATGTTGGTAAAGATCTTGCATCAAGAGGAGGAAATGCATCTGATGTACTCGATAATATTCCTTCAGTTACCGTGGGAGTAGAAGGAGAGGTAAGTCTTAGAGGTAGTGAGAATGTAAGAATTTTGATCAACGGTCGTCCATCTGGGTTGATAGGCCTTAATGGTACAGATGGTTTGCGAACAATTAATGCAAGTATGATTGAAAGGGTAGAGGTCATCACAAACCCGTCATCAAAATTCGAAGCTGAAGGTATGGCAGGAATCATCAATATCATACTAAAAAAGGATAGAGCGAAGGGTTTCAATGGCTCGTTTGAAGTGACTGGTGGGACGCCAATCCAGTATGGGGCTGGAGCGAATTTGAATTACAGACAAGACAAATTCAACTTTTTTCTCAATTACAGCTATAGAAATCGGACAGGAGACTCAAAAGGAAGTAGATACCAAGAGTTTTACTTAGAAGATGTTACCAAAGTGTCCCTTCAGAATCAACTTAGAGAGCGAGCTGGAGAAGATCATAGTTTTAGATTTGGGAGTGACTATTTACTCAGTGATAATGAAGTACTTACAGCCGCGTTCCTTTATCGATATGGAACAGATAATAATAATAATTTTGTAGAGTACAGGGATGCAGATTTTCCAGCGGGCCCCGTTTCGATTAGGCCAAATGAATCCTTTTTTGACCAACATCTACTAAGGACGGATACTGAAGTAGAGAAAGAGCCTACATTAGAATATAGTCTTAGATATGACAAGAAATTTAAAGCCGATGGTCATAAACTTACTGGGGATATAAGTTTTCAGAGTAATGATGAAGAGGAATCTTCTTTTTTTAGAGAATCGCTTTTTCAAAACAACCTCCTAGTTAATGATGATATTCTCCAACAAAGATCTGCAAATAATGAAGGTCAAAAGCAATGGAGATTACAGTTAGATTATAGCAAACCATTTGATAATGGATTTAAAACAGAAATGGGAGCTTTGGGAACTTTTAGAGAAATCACAAATAATTATCTTGTCGAGTCATTTCTGACTACACTGGAGTCTCCTGAAAATCGAATTTGGATAACTGAAGAAGGGTTGTCTAATGATTTTATATACGGAGAGGATGTCCTAGGTGCATATGCAAATGTGGGTAAAGATTTCGAAAAGATATCATTTCAAATTGGAGGTAGAGCGGAATATTCTAACATCAAAACAGAACTACTTCAGACCAATAAGTTGAATGATCGAAATTATATAAATTTCTTTCCGAGTGGATTTCTTTCATACAAAATGGCAGGGGAAAATTCTTTTCAAGCGAGCTATAGTAGAAGAATAAGAAGACCGAGATTTTGGGATTTGAATCCATTTTTTACTTTTACTGATAGAAGGAATTTCTGGAGCGGAAATCCAGATTTGAATCCAGAATTCACAGATAGTTACGAGATAGGTCATCTAAAATATTGGGAGTCAGGGAATATTGGGTCTTCCATTTATTACAGACGTACAAGTGATAATATTCAAAGAGTACAAACGCAAGATATAGAAAACCAAACAACGATCAGAAGACCTGAAAATGTGGGTACAGGAGAGAATATGGGGTTTGAACTCTTATTCGCCTATACAGGCATAAAGTGGTTAAGATTGGATGGAAGTATCAATGGATTTAGATTCATTACAAAAGGAACTGCAGAAAGTGGGCAGAATTTTAATGTAGATAACTACGCATGGACCTCAAGACTTAATTCTAGAATTTCCTTTTGGAATAATGCGGATTTGCAACTTAGATTAAATTATCGTGCACCAAGAGAAACTTTGCAAGGGAATACAAAATCAATAACTACATTAAATATTGCTTTTTCTAAGGATTTTACTCCTGATCTCACATTCACTGTTTCTGTTCAAGATGCGTTTAACAATCGAAAACGTAGAGGAGAATTTATTGCAGATGATTTCTATGAAGAAAGTGAATTTCAATGGAGACCAAGGACGCTTTCGGTGACAGTTAATTATAGAATTAATAAAAAGAAAGATAGACCAAATGCAGGAGGATATCAAGGTGGTGAAGGTGGTGGTGGAGAGTTTTAAGGAGTTTTGTTTAGTGATGTTCGGTAGAATGTTCAAATTGTCTTGAACGTCCTGATTAAGCATCTGACTGGTTACTTTGATTTTCTTCCTTTCCATTCATATGAAGACGGAAACAATGCCCACCATCCTGCTAGCAAAACATACATCAAAAACATGAACGAAGCTGGTAAAAACGATTTTAGAGCATCTTTGGATTCAAAATATTCTTCTAGTTTGGTTAGATATAAATAGTCAATTGATAACTTAATAAATAGACCAAAAAGCAACCCGAAAAAGCTGAGTCCAAATCCAAAAAAAGATAGACATAAATTCAGCGATAAGAGAGAAATGAAAAAGAACACATAGCCCTGAATCTTGATAATTCTTTTATCACTGTAGCATTTGGTTTTTGTAGACCATCTTTTTCTTTGACTGACTAGGCTGAATAGGTCGTTTTCCGCTTTTGTAAATACAATGGCGTCTTTTGATTTTATAAATTGTACAGAAGATGGATCCAAATCAGCGGCGGATTGTACCATATGCATGTCATCACCAGAGGCGATTTTTGCACTTTTATCAAAACCATTTAATTCATTGAATAGTGATTTCTCATAAGCAAGATTAGCCCCATTGGCCATAAAGTAAGACTTATTCAGGATACCATTAGCAGTTACTGCCATATTGTTGATGCCGTCAATATATTGGAAACGTTGAAGCAATGATTTATCAACTGCATATTGAATCGGAGCTGCTATGAGTCTTGCTTGGTTTTTCTGGTAGTAACTCACAATACATTTGAGCCAATTGGGATTAACTCGACAATCTGCATCGGTTGTAATAATTAAGTCTCCTCTTGAGGCATATATGCCTAATGCAAGGGCACCTTTTTTTCCTGCGTTTTGATCAGAATGAAGAAGTTGAACTGTATTGCTTTTAACTGACTTGACTTGTGTTGATGTATCGTCTGTACTTGCATCATCTATTACTATTATTTCTAATAAACTTTTAGGGTAATCGCATGCTAAAATTGATTCTAGGCAAGCTTTAATTTGCTTTTCTTCGTTTCTAGCAGCTATGATTACGCTAGTAAGAACGGAGGGGTTATAGTTGTTGGGAATATCCCACTCTGGTGTAGATTCCCACCCTTTTGATATTCTAGAAATCATAATAGCATAACCTATGGCGACAAAGATTGTAAATATGAATAATCCGATCTCCAAGTTATAAGTATGATTAAGGGGTTAGTAAATTTAAACTTATTATTTCTTAGAACATATTGTCGTATTCATTATTCGACCTTTTTTGAGGTTCTGCCTTAGGCTCGGCGGGAGGCAAATTTAGGAAATCTTCTTCTTCATTCACCACTTCATAATCTACGAATTCTTCTGGTTCTTCTGAGCTTTCCTGCATAGCATGTTGGTTGAAAACTCTTTTGATTTTCTTTTTTACTACATACTTAGCAAGGAGGAAACCTCCTGTTAGCGCACCAATAATCCCTGGAACAACTGGAAACCACAAAGCTGACAGTAATATGATTCCTAACGGTATTAGTGGGTTTTTCTTCGATAGATTAATAAAAGATTTAGCAATATTAAGCGCTCCTTTAGGGTCTACCGCTACACCAGCTATCAATAATATAGGGGATAGCCAAAATAGTAATGTAAAAACGCCTTTTAACACCATATAAGCTAGAAGAAGTCCTATAACAAGCATGATAATTGATCCTATCATCCCGAATGGTCCGCCACGGCCACCGTTTGGATTTCCACCTATTTTGTATTGTCTTATTGTCGTCATTATATATTGCTTTGCCAATAGAATCCTTAAAATTAGTCTTTTGTTCTGTAATGGGGTTCATTATCGACTAAAGAAGTGAATAACTCTATCAAAACGGTCGCTTTACAATGCTTTAATGAAGGTAAGGGAAGGAAAGAATAGATTTTAGTATTTATAATATATAAATCATATTATAAAAAATTATATTTGTTTATTTTCTAATCATATTATAGAAAGATAACATATAACGCCATTGGGCAAATAATATTTTGAAAATATGGCAAATTGCCAACAAGAAGAATGTTCCAAGTGGTGTAGTTTAGAATTTTTGAGGTCGAAGGGAAGGGCAGATCTTGGAAATTTCGATCAATTCATAGAAAAATTAGGCCTAGAGTGAAAAAATGCACAAATGCATGTTGTCTATTTAATAAAATAATCCTACATTTGCACTCGCTTTTGGGGAAGTCTCATCTTTCTCAAAAAATTTCAATGTAAATAAAGATAAAAATAGGTAGCATATGCCAACTATTAATCAGTTAGTTAAGAAGGGTAGAAAGAAGATTGTAGAAAAGAGTAAATCAAGAGCTCTTGACTCATGCCCTCAGAGAAGAGGAGTATGTACTAGGGTATATACTACAACTCCTAAGAAGCCTAACTCAGCACTTAGAAAAGTAGCTAAGGTGAGACTTACAAACGGTATCGAAGTTATTGCATACATTCCTGGAGAAGGTCACAATCTACAAGAGCACTCTATCGTATTGATCAGAGGTGGTAGAGTAAAGGATTTACCTGGGGTAAGATATACAATCGTAAGAGGAGCGCTAGATACAGCGGGTGTTGCTGATAGAACTCAAAGTAGATCTAAGTACGGTGCTAAGAAACCTAAGAAATAATAATATCCATTTATCAAGAATAGATAAAGATAAGAAATGAGAAAAAGAAAGCCAAAAAAGAGAGTCATCCAACCAGATCCAAGGTTTAATGACATAATGGTAACTCAATTTGTAAATAATCTGATGTGGGCTGGAAAGAAAAGTACAGCTTTTAGATTGTTTTACGAAGCAATGGACAAGATTCAAGAGCGTACTGGAGAAGATCCACATAAAGTGTGGAAAGATGCGTTAGTAAATACTACTCCGGCTGTAGAAGTAAGATCAAGAAGAATTGGTGGAGCAACGTTCCAGATTCCAACTGAAATCAGGGCTTCAAGAAAATTATCAATCGGAATGAAGTGGTTGGTAAGGTTCTCTAGAGCTAGATCTGGTAAAGGAATGGCTGAAAAACTAGCTTCTGAGTTAATTGCAGCAAGTAAAAATGAAGGAGCAGCAGTGAAGAGGAAGGAAGATACGCACAAAATGGCGGAGTCTAACAGAGCATTTGCGCACTTTAGAGTTTAGTAATTAAGCGAAAATGTTCTTTGATCCTGATAGATAACGCTTTACTTTCTGAACTATTAGATTTTGAGTAGGCGTTTTCTGCGGTAACTTAGTAAAAATAATAAAATAGGTTAGCGGATTTTTTTCTTCTAACCTATTTCCTTTAGATATAAAAATACAATCACACACAGATATCATGTCAAAAGATTTAAAATTCACTAGAAATATTGGTATTGCTGCGCACATTGATGCGGGTAAAACTACAACAACAGAAAGAGTACTTTACTATACAGGTATGAGCCACAAGATTGGTGAAGTACATGATGGTGCGGCTACTATGGATTGGATGGAACAAGAGCAAGAAAGAGGTATCACTATTACTTCTGCAGCTACTAAGACCAACTGGAATTGGAAAAATCAAGATTTCCCAATGAACATCATTGATACTCCGGGTCACGTTGATTTTACTGTTGAGGTGAATAGATCATTGAGAGTGCTTGATGGTCTTGTATTCCTATTCTGTGCAGTATCTGGTGTAGAGCCACAATCTGAGACTAACTGGAGATTGGCTGATAACTATAATGTACCAAGAATCGGTTTTGTTAATAAGATGGACAGATCTGGTGCTGATTTCTTTTCAGTGGTAAAAGATGTGAAAGAAAAATTAGGTTCTGATGCTATTCCTCTTCAAGTTCCTATCGGAGCGGAAGAAACATTCAAAGGAGTGGTTGATCTTATCACGGGAAAGGCAATCGTGTGGAATGAAGATGATATGGGTGCTACATATAAGGAGATTCCTGTGCCTGAAGATTTGGTAGATATAGTAGCAGAGTGGAGAGAGAAGTTGTTAGAAGCTGTAGCTGATTATGATGAGACTTTGATGGAGAAATACTTCGAAGATCCAGATTCTATCACTGAACAAGAAATGATAGACGCAGTAAGGGGCGCAGTACTAGATAACAAGTTCGTTCCAATGATGTGTGGTTCAGCATTCAAAAATAAAGGAGTGCAAGCGGTACTTGATGCAGTATGTGCATACTTACCTTCTCCTCTTGATGTTGAGGCTGTTACAGGTACTAATCCAGATACGGATGAGCCAGAGTTGAGAAAGCCATCTGTGGACGAGCCTTTCTGTGCACTGGCATTTAAAATTGCAACTGATCCATTCGTAGGTAGGTTAGCTTTCTTTAGAGTTTATTCTGGAGCGCTTGATGCAGGATCTTATATTTTGAATACAAGATCAGGTAACAAAGAAAGAATTTCAAGACTTTATCAAATGCATTCAAATAAGCAGAATGCAATTCCAAGAGTAGAAGCTGGAGATATTGCTGCAGGTGTGGGATTCAAGGATTTGAGAACAGGTGATACTATTTGTGATGCAAGTGCACCTATCGTATTAGAAAGTATGGTATTCCCTGAGCCGGTAATTGGTGTTGCGGTTGAACCTAAATCTCAAAAGGATTTGGATAAGTTAGGAATGGCTCTATCTAAACTAGCTGAAGAGGATCCAACGTTCAAAGTTAGATATGACGAAGATACTAACCAAACAATTATCTCAGGAATGGGAGAACTTCACCTAGAGATTATTATTGACAGGTTAAGAAGAGAATTCAAAGTTGATTGTAGCCAAGGAGCTCCTCAAGTAACATATAAAGAGGCCTTAACTAAATTAGTAGATCATACAGAAAAGTTGAAAAAGCAATCAGGGGGATCTGGACTTTTTGCACAGATGTCTTTTAGATTGAGCCCAGCTGATGAAGAGTTTTTAGAATCTGACGAATTTAAGTCAGGTAAGACCAAGCTACAGTTTGTAAACAAGATTGTTGGTGGATCTATTCCTAGAGAATTTTTCCCTTCAATTGTAAAGGGATTTAATGCTATGATGAACAATGGTGTCCTTGCAGGATACAAGATTGATAGTATGAAAGTTGAGCTGTACGATGGTAATACCCACGCAGTGGATTCTAAGCCTATAGCATTTGAGCTCTGTGCAAAGGAAGGATTTAGAGCGGCAGCGGCAAAAGCTAAGCCAGTACTGTTAGAGCCTATCATGAAATTGACTATTGTTACTCCAGAAGAGTATACAGGGTCGGTTATTGGTGACTTGAATAGAAGAAGGGGTCTTCCAAAAGGGCAAGTACCTAGACAAGGTGGAGCTGTAACAATTGATGCAGAAGTTCCATTATCTGAAATGTTCGGATATGTTACTGATTTGAGAACGATAACATCAGGTAGAGCAAGTAGTACCATGGAGTTTTCACACTTCAATGCAGCACCTAAGAGTATTGTAGAAGCAGTGATGGCTGAAGCAAGAGGAGAGTAAAATAAGCTTAATTCTTAATAGAATAATAGAGGGTCTAATCTTAATTGATTAGACCCTTTTTACGTTGTAGGATAAAAAAAAGACAGCTGGAATCAGCCGCCTTCTTTAAAAGGGTGTATACTTAGTGCGCTTATCGTGATAGCGTAAAAATTGATATTTCAACACCTGAATTGGTAATTAATATTTCAATTTCATTATAAAATTAACTATCTTTTAGTTCTGGTTAGCCCGAAATGCGTGAATGCACTGATTTTGTTGATGAGTGCTTAATATCAATTATTGAATGAATTTTGCAAATATTTTTTTAACCGTCTTACTTTTAGTGATCGCTCAGCATTCCTCTGCTCAGGAATTGTATTATGATCAATATACCACAAACGATGGTTTACCTAGTAATACTATTTATGAGATAGTTCAAGATAGTAATGGTTTACTTTGGATGGGAACTGAGAATGGCTTGGTGTCTTATGATGGTGTGACGTTTGAGAGATTTACCGATTCGAGGCTTATGGATAATGATATAATTGAGTTGGAAATTAGTAAGGATGGACATGTTACTTTTAGTAATGCATCTAATCAATATTGTAGGATAGAGGATACGAATATAAAAATAGTAACAATTAGACCGCCATCAGATGATCCAAATTCTGTCGGAACAATTGATCTTTTTTCATTTGATAATGTTGATTTTCTTTATTATTCTATTAATTCTAGTTCTACCTCAAACAAGTTATATATCTATAATAATGATTTAGTTGATATTGGAATAGACTCTGTATATGTTATTTTTACAAGTAGCTCTAATAGTATTTATGTAGTTAGAAATAGAAAAGTGGAATTGTTAAATAACGATAGTGGGAAGTATTATACTAGCTATTCCAATTTATTATTTGAATCCTTCTCATATAGTCCATCGGCAATTCTGAAAATTAGGGGAGGTGAAACGTTTCTAGCAAGAGAGTTTGGAGTAGTTCTAAGAGATTCTGTAATAATACAATTAGCTAAAGAAGAAAAGATTTTTGATGTGTTAAATCTTAAAGATTTCACATATGTAGGGCTATATGAAGGCCTATTAATTTATGATAAGAAAACTTTAAAGATAGAAAGGAGTTTAGGTGGTATTAAGATAAATAAGCTTTTTTTGGATAATGAAAATAATTTGTGGGTTTCAACTGATAGAAAAGGGTTATTAAGAATTAAGATGATTCCCAAACCTCTTTACGTATTTAATTCATTGACCAATGAAGTTGAAGGAATATTTGGTTTTGGTGAGCAAATAATATTGGTGTCGAGTAATGCCATATTAGAAATTAGTGTTTCAAATGGGAAATGTGAACAAATACAAATTCCAAGTAAGAGTGATCCAATAATCGTTGCTGATACTTCTATGTTTGCTGTTATTGGCATAGGGTTTATTTTGATGAAAGAATATTCTAAGAAGAATCAATCACATTCTTTCATACAAAAGAACATGGATGATTTTTACCCCAAAGCAGGATGTTTTGTGGATGGAAAACTTATTTATGCCGATAGGAGATCTGTTTTCCAAATTTCAGATTTGTCTCTAAATGCTCAAACGGAGATTCGCAGAAAATTATTTGATTTAAAGAAAGTACAATGTTTGACATATGATAAGGTTAACAAAATAATTTACATTGGTACATCTTTTGGTGCATATAGTTTTTCGTTTCAAGATGGATTGAAAAGCACGGAGATAAGGACGTTAAGGAATAAGAGTGTTAAAAAAATTTTTGTAGATGGGGCTTCGAGAGTTTGGTTTGGTACATCCAATAATGGTGTTTTTCTTATTGAAGAGGGAGAGCTAAAGGACTCTTTGACAACAGATAATAGTTTATTGTCTAATGTGACAAATGATTTGGTGTGCAAGGATAGCTTAGTATATGTGGCTACTTCTAAGGGAGTGTCAAAAATAAATCTTATTTCTGGAGTAACGTCTTTTTTTACTGTGTTTGAAGGATTGGCAGAAAATAACGTCAAATCTATTTTTTTAGATAAAGAGGGAAGTCTTATAATTAACCAAAAGAGGGGTTATCTAACTATTGGAGAAGCTGATTTTGATGTAAAAAGAAAAGTCTACCCAATAGAAATTACGAGGATATTAGTTAATAATGAAGCCTTTGTGGGTGATCTAGATAGTGGATTCATTTTTAATCACAATCATAACAAATTAGATTTGGGTTTCGATTATTATTCGTTAAATAAAATCAAAAATAAAAGTGTCCGTTATAAATTAAATGAAGATAAAGAATGGACATATAATAGTGGACTAAACATTGGGCTTCCTTCTCTTTCCCCAGGATCGTATAATTTGTTAGTTCAAGGCGTTCTTACCAACTATAAATACACACAAGAAAAGAATGTTCAAATAACAATCCTACCACCTTGGTGGCAAACAATCTGGGCAAGATTGTTTGGTTTGGTAGCAATTGGTTTATCTATTTATAAGATTGTTACAACTCGGGGGAATAGGGTAAAAGAACAAGAGGCTGTCAAGAGAGAAAATTTGAAACAACGAGAGACATCAAAGAGAAATTACTTACAGCAAATCAACAAAATAAAGGAGCAAGCCTTGCAATTACAAATGAATCCGCATTTTATTTTCAATTCAATGAATGCAATTCAAAATTTCATAACCAGAAATCAAGATGAAGACGCTACAATTTATTTAGCAAAATTCGCAAAACTCATCAGGCTCATTTTTGAATATTCAAATTCAAATTTAATAACGATGGAGGCAGAGCTTGAGTTTGTTCAATTGTATATAGATTTAGAGGAGCTTAGATTTGGTAACAGAGTGACCTGTACACTATCCGTCAGTGATAATGTTGAAAAAGAGAAAGATATACTACAGGTGCCTCCATTGTTAGTTCAGCCTATTATTGAGAATTCATTTAAGCATGGTTTGTTTCATAAGTTAGATGGTGGTGAGGTTAATATTTCATATAGTTTAGACGGAGATACTATAGTAACAGTGGTGGAAGATAATGGGATAGGAAGAGATGCGTCAAACCTTCGACAGAATTCGAGCTATGACGATGATCGATATTCAGGCCTGAAAAATATAATGCATCGCCTTGAAATTTTTGGATTTAATATGCCGAAATATGCAAACAGCATGTTAATAGAAGATCTTTATATGAATGGGGAAGCATGTGGTACTAGAACAATATTAAACGTTACGATCGATGAAAACAAAAAAGCAATATCTTAAAGCATACATCATTGAAGATGAAATTGCAAGCTTTGAAAATTTGTCACAGATACTAAAAAAGTATTGTAGCAATGTCCTTTTGATAGGAAATGCTACTACTATTAAAGATGCAGTTGCTGAGTTACCGGCTTTAGATCCTGATCTTGTATTTCTAGATATTGAATTACCGCAGGAAAATGGATTTCAATTGTTTAACTATTTTCCTAAACATAGTTTTGATGTGATTTTTACAACAGCGTACTCAGAATATGCAGTAAAGGCTTTCAACTATTCGGCCATTCACTATATTTTAAAGCCTATTGATATTCATGAACTTCAAAAAGCACTAGAAAAAGTAGTTTCAAAATCTACACAATTAGCATTGGAAGATCAGTTTGCAATATGGAAGGATGCAATTGAAAATAGATTAAATAAGATTGTCTTACCAACCTACGAAGGGCTTCACTTTGTAGATGTAGGTGATATTATATGGTGTGAAGCAAAATCAAATTACACCCATTTTCATATATATGGTCATGAAAATCTTCTTGTCTCAAAGAGCTTGAAAGTTTATGAGGAAATTCTTTCGAGCAAAGCATTTTTTAGAGCTAGTAGATCAAGTTTGATTAATATCAATCACATTGTACATTGCAGCAATCATAAAAGAATGGAATTAACCATGAGCAACGGGTCAATTGTTTTGTTGAGTGAAAGAAGGAAAGCATCGTTTAAAGAACTGGTTATGATTGACAAATTACGCCGATAATCAAACGATTTTAGTATTATTAATGATGACCAACACTATGATTATATATTCTTTTTTCTAATTAAGGAATAGTGCAACACCAAAATTGTGAATTAGTGTTTTGTCATGACTGGTGAATAATAGTTCAATATTATTGGGAATTGCCAATATTTATTTGGTGACTTATTAGCCGAATGATATAAAGGAGTGAAATATTATTTCATATATAAATAAACCTATATATGACGGGAGATAAGAGATATGTATAAATAATATTTATTTGAATTAATGTACGGATTAGTTTGCAAAAGTGCTTTATCATTTGTACATTTGCACCCGATTTAGAAACAAACACTTTTAATAAAGGCTATGAATCAAAAAATTAGAATAAAGCTTCGTTCTTACGATCATAATTTAGTTGATAAGAGTACGGAGAAGATCGTGAAGACTGTTCGAAACAGTGGCGCGGTTATTTCTGGTCCGATTCCGCTGCCCACTAAGAAAGAAATATTTACAGTCTTGCGTTCACCGCACGTAAATAAGAAATCTCGTGAGCAGTTCCAGATGAGAACACACAAACGATTGATTGAAATATTTACACCTACACAGAAAACTGTAGATGCACTATCGAAGCTTGAACTTCCAAGTGGAGTAGATATCCAAGTCAAATTGACATAATTTCATTTTTTTGAAAATAACAAACGCAGATTAGCACTATTTGCTTTCCTCGTTAGTAATTATATAAACCTATAATATGAATGGAATAATAGGTAAAAAAATTGGTATGACCAGCATCTTTAATGAAGATGGAAGGAATATTAGTTGTACAATAGTTGAAGCTGCACCAAATGTAGTTACTCAAATCAAAAGCGAAGAAACTGATGGGTATTCTGCGTTGCAATTGAGTCATGGAGAAGCAAAAGCTAAGAAAGGACGTACTTCTAAAGCACTCCAGGGGCATTATGATAAGGCTGGTACCACACCAAAAAGAAAGTCTATTGAATTTAGAGATTGTACTCTGGAAAAATCCTTAGGTGACACTGTTGCAATTACTGATATTTTCGCAGAAGGAGATATCGTAAGAGCAAGCGGAAGATCAAAAGGAAAAGGTTTTCAAGGGGTAGTGAAAAGGCACAAATTTAGGGGTGTTGGAGATGCTACTCACGGTCAACACAACAGATTAAGAGCTCCAGGTTCTATTGGTGCAGCTTCTTACCCAGCGAAAGTTGTGAAAGGTATGAAAATGGCAGGAAGAATGGGTGGTGACAGAATAACTGTTAAGAATCTTGAGGTTGTTAGAATCTTAGAAGAGAAAAATCTATTGTTAATCAAAGGTGCTATACCAGGACATAAAGGGTCTATTGTAGTTATCGAAAAATAACAAGTAAGATGAAATTAGATATAGTAAATACAACAGGTGCATCAACTGGTAAGAGTATAGATCTCCCAGAAGCAGTATTTGGTATTGAACCAAATGAGCATGCTGTTTATCTTGCAGTGAAGCAATATAATGCTGCACAAAGACAAGGAACGCATAAAGCGAAAGAGAAAGGTGAAATTACAGCCTCTACTCGTAAAATAAAAAAGCAGAAAGGAACAGGTACAGCAAGGGCTGGTTCTTTAAAGTCGGGTGTTTTTAGAGGAGGAGGACGAATATTTGGGCCTAGACCTAGGAATTACGATTTTAAATTGAATAAGAAAGTTAAATCTCTAGCTAGAGCATCTGCGTTTTCTCATAAAGTGAGTAATGGTAATTTATCTGTAATTGAAGATTTTACGTTTGATGCACCCAAAACGAAAGAGTTCAAAGCTGTATTAGGAAGTTTATCTCTAGAAGGAAAGAAATCATTATTCATTACTACTGATCATAATACAAACGTATATGTATCAAGTAGAAACATCCAAAGAACACAGGTTGTAAGTGTAGACGAGGTAAATACTTACCAAATCATGAATGCAAACAACATTGTTATTTCTGAAGGTGCAGTGGGTAAATTGAAAGAATTGTACGCCAAATAAATTATATAATAAGATGGCTAAGAATATACTTATAAAACCTATCATTTCTGAAAAATCAGAAATATTATCAGCGCGAACTCCAAGTCAATACAGTTTTGTAGTGAATAGGACAGCTAATAAAATTGAGGTGAAAAAAGCTGTAGAGGACATGTATCCTGGAGTGAAAGTTAGCAGAGTTAACACAGCAACAATGCCTGCAAAAGCAAAATCTAGAAATACTAGAGCTGGTGTATTGAAAGGAAGGGTAAGTGGCTACAAAAAAGCATATGTAACACTTGCAGAAGGAAGTGAAATAGATTTCTTCGGAGAAGTTTAATCTCCTTAGTACTAGATACCGAATGTGATGAAAATTAGAAATTGATTATTGGTTCAACTCTAGTTTATATAATACATACTTGAAAAAAAGATAAAAGATGCCAATAAAAAAATATAATCCGATAACACCGGGTACCAGAACTAGGGTAGGCAATGCTTATTCAGAGGTAACTACACAAAAGCCGGAAAAGAGTCTTACTAGTGGTAAGAGTAAATCAGGTGGTAGAAACCATGATGGAAAAATGACCATGAGGCAAATTGGTGGTGGTCATAAAAAGAAATATAGGATAGTAGATTTTAAAAGAGAAAAGGATAATATCCCTGCCAAAGTAAAATCTATTGAATATGATCCGAATAGAACAGCATACATTGCACTGTTATGGTATGCCGATGGAGAAAAGAGGTACATTGTGGCTCCGGACAAGTTAACTGTTGGAATGGAGATTATATCTGGTGAAAAAGCACTTCCAGAAGTAGGAAATGCTCTTTTCTTAAGAGAAGTACCATTAGGTTCTCCGATTCATGCTATTGAAATGGCTCCTGGTAAAGGAGCAGCATTAGCAAGGTCAGCTGGTACGTACGGTACTTTGGTAAGTCGAGAAGGAAAATATGTTATCGTAAAGTTGCCATCGGGTGAGGTAAGAAAAATCTTGTCCACTTGTAAAGCAACTATAGGAACCACTAGTAATCCTGATCATGGTCTTACAGTACTTGGTAAAGCGGGTAGAAAAAGGTGGTTAGGTAGAAGACCTAGAGTAAGAGGTGTTGCGATGAACCCAGTAGATCACCCGATGGGTGGAGGTGAGGGGAGATCTTCAGGTGGTCACCCAAGGTCAAGAACTGGTATAATGGCGAAAGGTCAGAAAACTAGAAATCCTAAAAAAGCTTCTAATAAGCTTATAGTAACAAGAAGAAAGAAAAAATAATCATTAGCAATTAATACAATATAATGGCTAGATCAATAAAAAAAGGACCCTACGTATTTCACAAACTTTTAGATAAGATTGAGAAAGCGCAATCATCAGAGAGAAAATCTGTAATTAAGACTTGGTCAAGATCTTCAATGATCATACCGGGTATGGTTGGGCTAACTATAGCGGTTCATAATGGTAAGACGTTTGTACCTGTCTTCGTAACAGAAAACATGGTAGGTCATAAACTTGGCGAATTTTCTCCTACGAGAACTTTCAAAGGCCATGGAGGTAAGAAGTAATTATTAGCGAAAGCTCGAAAATTTATATAGCATGGAAGCTGTTGCAAAATTAAGAAATTGTCCGATGTCGGCTAGAAAGATGAGAATCGTAGCTGATAATATCAGAGGAAAATCTGTAGACGAAGCATTAAATATTTTAAAGTTTACCAAGAAGGAAGCTGCGACTTGGTTGGAAAAAGTAGTCGTCGCTGCTGTAGCTAATTGGGAAAATAAAGGTGACATGGTATATAGTGCCGCTGATTATGATCTTAAAATAAAGACAGCCTTCGTAGATGAGGGCACAATGCTCAAAAGATTTAGACCAGCTCCACATGGTAGAGCTCACAGAATCAGAAAGAGACAAAATCACGTGACTATCATTGTTGAAAATGTAGTTGCGATTGAAGAAACTAACTCAGTAGAACAAGTATAACTATTTAGATATGGGTCAAAAGACAAATCCAATAGGTAATAGATTAGGAATCATCAGAGGATGGGATTCTAATTGGTACGGAGGTAAAGATTTCGGAGCTAAAGTTGTAGAAGACGAAAAGATCAGAAGGTATCTAAATGCAAGAATCACTAAAGGTGGTGTTGCTAAAATAGTAATCGAAAGAACACTTAAGAGAGTTACTGTTACTATTCATACGTCTCGACCGGGTATTATTATCGGAAAAGGTGGTTCTGAAGTGGATAGAATTAAAGAAGAACTCAAGAAATTGACAGGAAAAGATATTCAGATCAATATTGTTGAGATAAGAAAGCCGGAACTTGATGCATCAATCGTTGGAGAAAGTATCGCTAAGCAGATCGAATCAAGGATAAATTATAGAAGAGCTATAAAAATGTCAATTCAATCTACGATGAGAGCTGGAGCTGAAGGTATAAAGGTTAGAATTTCGGGTAGGCTCAATGGTGCGGAGATGGCAAGATCTGAAGAGTACAAAGATGGAAGAACTCCATTGCATACTTTTAGAGCTGATATCGACTATAAGCTGCAAGAAGCATTAACCGTTTATGGTAAAATCGGGATTAAGGTGTGGATCTGCAAAGGTGAAGTACTAGGAAAAAGAGATCTTTCACCTAATGTTGGAGTTGATTCCGGTAAAGGAGGAAGAGGAGGAGATAGAAGAGGTGGAAGAGATAATAGAAGGGGAAACGATAGAAGAAGATAATTAAGTCAATTTGTTGTACCTTCGCCCAACTTTTGAAAAAGTAGGTGAAAATATAAAAGCATTTTTAAGATGTTACAACCAAAAAGAACAAAATATAGAAAGCAGCAGAAAGGAAAATTAAAAGGAATTGCTCATAGGGGTAGTACTATTAATTTTGGTTCTTTTGCTTTGAAATCGATGGATGAGAAGTTTATCACAAACAGGCAGATTGAATCTGCTAGGATTGCGATGACAAGATTCATGAAGAGAGAAGGTAAAGTGTGGATCAGAATATTTCCTGATAAGCCTATTACTAAAAAACCTGCAGAGGTTAGGATGGGTAAGGGTAAAGGAGCACTTGATCATTGGGTCGCTGCTATTAAGCCTGGTACAATTATGTTCGAAATGGACGGTGTACCAATGGATGTAGCACAAGAAGCAATGAGATTAGCTGCACAAAAACTTCCAGTTAAGACAAAGTTTGTAGTTAGAAGAGACTTTGCATAATTAGGTTTAATATTAAAGTTGAACAAATGGCAACTAAGAAATTTATTGAGCTTCAAGAGCTCGCGGATGATGTTTTAAAAAACGAGTTAGTAGAAGCAAAAACTGATCATAGTAAGATGAAGTTTGAGCATGCTATTAAGGGATTAGAAAATCCTCTAGTACTTAGAGAGGTGAAAAAAGATATCGCTAGACTTCAGACTGAAATAAGAAGAAGAGAAATAGCGGCTATGTCACCAGAGCAATTAGCTAGAAGAACTAAGATTAGAGCAAGAAGAAAATAATACGGCTTAAGCTGCAAATTAATTTAGCAATGACAGAAAGAGCATTACGTAAGCAAAGAATAGGTGTAGTTTCCAGTAGTAAAATGGATAAGTCTATATCTGTACTTATTGAAAGAAAATTAAGACACCCTATTTACGGTAAATTCGTAAAGAAGTCTAAGAAATTTATTGCGCACGACGAAAAGAACGAGTGCAATGAAGGAGATAAGGTAAAAATCATGGAGTGTCGCCCTCTTAGTAAGAGAAAGAGGTGGAGACTTATTGAAATTCTCGATAACGCTATAAATATTTTTAGTAATGATACAACAAGAATCAAGACTCAAAGTAGCTGACAATAGTGGGGCCAAGGAGGTACTATGTATTAGAGTTTTAGGAGGGTCGAAAAGAAGATATGCATCTGTAGGTGATCAAATCGTGGTTACTGTAAAAGATGCTAACCCAGGAGGGGTTAAAAAAGGAACAGTATCAAGAGCTGTTATCGTTAGGACTAAAAAAGAAATCCGTAGAAAAGATGGTTCTTATATCAGGTTTGATGACAATGCGGTAGTGTTGTTGACAGCTGCAGAAGAACCTAGAGGAACTAGAATTTTTGGGCCTGTTGCGAGAGAGTTGAGGGATGGTGATTATATGAAGATTATTTCTTTAGCGCCAGAGGTACTTTAATTTGTTGAACATTTAGCATTTAAGAAATGAGTAACAGTAAAAGATTTGCACCTAAGTTTAAGATAAAGAAAGGTGATAAAGTAAGAGTCATAGCGGGATCAAATAAATTTACAGACGGTAAACCAACCGAGGGTAATGTATTGGAAATCCATGCGAAGACTGGTAAGGCTATTGTAGAAGGTATAAACTTAGCCATGAAACATACAAAGCCTACAAATGATAATCCTGGTGGAAGAAATGAAATCTCGATGCCAATAGACCTATCAAATCTTGCATTTGTTGATCCGAAATCTGGAGAAGCTACGAAAGTAGGTTACAGAATAGAAGACGGTAAGAGTGTAAGATATTCTAAAAAATCTGGAGAAACTATTAAGTAATGGATTATACACCAAGATTAAAGACAAAATATAGAGAAGAGATAATCTCAACTTTGAATGAGCAATTTGGATATAAATCTATCATGCAGGTTCCGAAGTTAGAGAAAATATGTATCAATCAAGGTGTAGGTGATGCTACACAAGATAAGAAGTTGGTAGATAACGCTCTTGAAGAAATAACTAAAATTGCTGGTCAAAAAGCTGTAGCTGTAAAAGCTAGAAAATCTGTATCTAACTTTAAGTTAAGAGAAGGAATGCCAATAGCTGCAAGGGTGACTTTGAGAGATGAGCAAATGTACGAGTTCTTAGATAGATTGATTTCCGTTGCTTTACCAAGAGTGAGGGATTTCAGAGGAATCAATGACAAGAGTTTCGATGGGAGAGGAAATTATTCTTTAGGAATTAAAGAACAAATTATTTTTCCAGAGATCGTACTCGATAAAGTTAATAAAATAACTGGTATGGATATCAACTTTGTGACTTCAGCAAATACTGATGCAGAAGCATTAGCTTTATTGAAAGCATTAGGAATGCCATTCAAAAATCAGAATAACTAATATACTATGGCAAAGAAATCATTAATAGCTAGAGAAGCCAAGAGACAGAGATTAGTCGCTAAGTATGCAGAGCTAAGAGCTCAGTTAAAGAAAGAAGGAAAATGGGATGAGTTAGATAAGTTGCCAAAGAATTCTTCTGCTGTGAGACTACATAATAGATGTCAACTTACTGGACGACCTAAGGGGTATATGAGAAAATTTGGTATCAACAGAGTAACATTCAGACAAATGGCTCTTGATGGAAAAATACCTGGTATAACTAAAGCGAGTTGGTAATATTGCACTTAGTGCTATTAGAAACACAAACTAATAAAGTAAAAGAGATTAAATATGATAACTACTGATCCAATAGCAGATTATCTTACGAGAATAAGAAATGCGCAGAAGGCTGGCCACAGAACCGTTGTGATTCCTGCATCAAAAATGAAAAAGGGTATAACTGAGATCTTATATGATCAGGGTTTTATCCTTAAGTATAAATTTGATGATTCTGAAGGAATTGGTGGTGTGATCAAAATAGCAATAAAATATGATCAGGAGACTAAAGAGCCTGTGATTAAAAAGCTGGGTAGAATAAGTAAGCCTGGTTTGAGAAAATATTCGCCTGCAAACGAAATACCTAGGATTATTAATGGATTAGGTGTTTCTATAGTGTCAACTTCAAAAGGTTTGTTGACAGACAAGCAAGCAAGAAATGAAAATGTTGGTGGCGAACTTGTTTGCTACGTATACTAATAACAATATTTTAAATAAAATATCATGTCAAGAATAGGCAAAGCACCAATATCAATTCCTGGAGGCGTTACCATAACTGTAGATAAATCTAATGTTGTTAAGGTAAAAGGACCTAAAGGTGAATTAACTCAACAAGTAGATCAAGATCTTACAGTTGATATTACAGATGGTGAAGCAGTATTAGCTAGACCAACTGATCAAATTAGGCATAAAGCGATTCATGGTTTGTTTAGATCGCTTATAGCTAATATGGTAACAGGTGTAACAGATGGTTATACTAAGGAGATGGAATTAATAGGAGTAGGTTATAGAGCTGGTAACACAGGTAACTTACTGGAATTAACTTTGGGATATTCTCACCCTATTTATTTCTCAATTCCTAGTGAGTTACAGCTTGAAACTAAAATGGAGAAAGGTACTCCTCCGACAGTTATACTTAATGGAATTGATAAACAATTGATTGGCCAAGTAGCTGCCAAAATCAGAGCTTTTAGAAGTCCTGAACCATATAAGGGTAAAGGAATAAGATTTAAAGGTGAAGAAATTCGAAGAAAAGCTGGTAAGACAGCAGCCAAATAATTAGTGTGCACAAAGTAACGTTGCGCAAGATTAAAATAAAATATATCAGAGATGATTTCTAAATTAGAAAGCAGAAGAAGGATACAGAAGAGGATCAGGAAGAAAGTAAGTGGAGTTTCCACGAAGCCTAGATTAGCTGTATTCAGAAGTAACAAAGCTATATCATGTCAATTAATTGATGATATTAATGGAGTTACATTAGCTAGTGCCTCTTCGAAGGAGGTGAAGTCAGGTGGTAATAAGTCAGAAATTTCTAAGCAAGTTGGAGCGTTAATAGCTAATAAAGCGAAAGCTATTGGTGTAGATGCAGCAAAATTTGATAGAGGTGGTAATTTATATCATGGTAGAGTAAGGTCTTTAGCTGATGGTGCCAGAGAGGCAGGTTTAAATTTTTAAAAAGAATAAACGATGGCAAAAAATACTGATAGAGTAAAACCGGCTGACGCTGAACTTAAAGAGAAGTTAGTTAATCTAAGTCGTGTTGCTAAAGTAACTAAAGGTGGTAGAACATTTAGTTTTTCTGCGCTTGTAGTAGTTGGTGATGAAAATGGTACAGTAGGGCATGGTATTGGGAAGGCAAGGGATGTATCCTTGTCAATTTCTAAGGCTGCTGATGATGCTAAGAAAAATCTAGTAAAAGTTCCTATATATAATGGTACTATACCTCATGAACAGTTAGGTAAATATGGGGCAGGTAAAGTTCTAATCAAACCAGCTGCAGACGGTACAGGTGTAATAGCCGGTGGTGCAATGAGAGCTGTTTTAGAAATAGCGGGCGTTCACAATGTATTAGCAAAGTCTCAGGGTTCTTCAAATCCTCACAATGTTGTTAAAGCAACTGTTGATGCGTTGAAAAGGTTAAGAAGCCCTTTGCAGATTGCTAAAGATAGAGGTATATCATTGAATAAACTTTTTGAAGGATAGTCAATACAGAAAGACCATGATGAAATTAAAAGTTACTCAAGTAAAGAGTGTTATAGACAGATCTAAGAGGCAAAAAGATACTATGTATGCTTTGGGACTTAGAAAAATGAATCAAGTAGTAGTGAAAGAGGCTACACCACAAATAGTTGGAATGCTTGGTAAGGTTAAACATTTAGTTAACATCGAAGAAGCGTAATCTTCGTAGAAAGATAAAAGTTATGGAACTACATAATCTTAGGCCTGCTAAAGGGGCAACAAAGTCAGATAAGAGACTCGGTAGAGGTCAAGGTGCAGGTACTGGTGGTACAGCAGGAAGAGGCCACAAAGGTGCTAAATCACGATCTGGATATAGTAGAAAGAGAGCATTCGAAGGTGGGCAAATGCCACTGCAAATGAGACTTCCTAAAAGAGGATTTAAAAATATCAATAGAGTAGAGTACGTCGGAATCAACGTTGCGAAACTTCAAGATTTGTCTGAGAAATATAACTTGTCTGAAATATCTGAATCAACACTGGCTGCTGCTGGAGTAGTAAAGAAAAATGACAAAGTAAAAGTACTAGGAAACGGTGAAGTTTCTGCAAAGCTGACGGTATCAACTAGTGCGATTTCAACATCTGCCAAGGAGAAGATCGAAGCTGCAGGTGGTTCTGTTAATGTTGGATAAGAAATAGAAATGAACAAGTTCATAGAAACAATAAAGAATATCTGGAAGATTGATGAGTTAAGAGGAAGAATACTTTTTACTCTTTTGATTCTAGCTGTATACAGATTAGGATCGTTTATAGTTCTTCCTGGTGTAAATCCTGAAGTTCTAGATACGGCTTCTGCCGGAAGTGGGCAAGGATTACTGGGGTTGATTAACATCTTTACTGGAGGTGCGTTTAGTAAAGGAGCAATTTTTGCTCTAGGTATTATGCCTTATATTACGGCTTCCATTATCATTCAGTTATTGGGTTTCGCGGTACCGTATTTTCAGAGGCTGCAACAAAAAGAAGGGGAATCTGGAAGAAAGAAAATTACGCAGATAACTAGAATGCTTACAGTTGCAATAACCTTGGTTCAAGGTAGTGGGTATTTAGCGTACATAACTTCGCAGGGGGCAATGTCTCCGCATATTTCGCAATCAATTTTTTGGTTTAGTAATATAATAATTTTGTCATCAGGAACCATTTTTGCTATGTGGTTAGGTGAAAAGATAACTGATAGGGGTATTGGTAATGGTATATCACTATTGATTATGATAGGTATAATTGCATCCTTGCCGGGAGCATTTATAGCTGAAGTACAAGCCAAGTTTGCAGGTACTCCGTTGGTATTGATTATAGAATTTGCTATTTTCTTTTTGGTTGTTGTTGCCACGATACTTATTGTACAGGGAGTAAGAAGAATACCCATACAATTTGCAAAGAGAATGGTTGGAAGATCTTCAGGAGATTTACCAATGGCTGGTGCTAGGGATTTTATTCCATTGAAAGTTAATGCAGCTGGAGTAATGCCAATAATATTTGCTCAAGCAATTATGTTTTTGCCATTAACGATAGCGCAGTTTTTCAATGAAAACGCTGCAGCTGAGAGTTCTTTTTTAGCATCGTTGAATGATTGGAAATCTATTCCTTACAACGTAGTGTTTTTTCTATTGGTAGTTATATTTACTTATGTTTATACAGCTTTATTGGTAAATCCTCAGCAGTATGCAGAGTACTTGAAAAGACAAAACTCTTTTATTCCTGGTATTAAACCTGGGACTCAGACGCAAGATTATATTGATACATTGACTACAAGGATAACATTACCAGGATCTATATTCCTTGGTCTAATTTCAATCCTACCAGCTTTCATTGCAAAATTTGGAGTGAATGATGGTTTTGCATTGTTTTTCGGGGGTACATCACTGTTGATACTAGTTGGTGTTGTTTTGGATACGCTCCAACAGATTGAAAGTTATTTGTTGATGAGGAAGTACGATGGTCTAGTTAAATCTGGAAGGTTGAAAGGTAGAAGTGGCATGCAACAAATTGGTGCTAGCTTCTAATACAAAACAAGAGATTGAGTATATCTGTCTGTTCTTATTAATTGAAGAATTGACATCAAAATATTGAGAAGCTAAAGAGTTCCTCTAAAACCAATTGGTGGTGAATTTTGGATTCATGGTTGGTGGTGCTTTAAATATAGTTTGATTAAATGATAAATATATTTGAGTGTCGTAATGGAATTTTGTCGAAAAGCTTGTTTGAAAGAAAGCTGTAATGATAGTTTATTATAAATTTGTTTTATAAACACTTGATTTTTAAATAAAAAAGTGGATATTTGCACTCCGAAAAAAAATAAATGTACAATTTACGAGGTACATATTGCAAGTATCATGTAAAGAAGGGCACCTATTAAATAAAATAATGGCAAAACAAGACTTAATAAAACTAGACGGAATTATAGATGAAGCATTATCGAATGCAATGTTTAGAGTTAGATTAGAAAATGGGCACTTGATTGTAGCTACCATTTCGGGAAAGATGAGGATGAATTACATCAGAATATTACCTGGAGATAAAGTAGCTGTAGAAATGTCTCCTTATGATTTGTCTAGAGGAAGAATAACATACAGATATAAATAAGCCGTAAGGTATTAAATATATATACTAATGAAAGTAAGAGCATCAGTAAAAAAGAGATCTGCAGATTGCAAGATCGTTAGAAGAAAAGGGAGACTTTATGTGATAAACAAAAAGAATCCTAGATTTAAGCAAAGACAAGGATAATAATCTAAAGTATAATAACATGGCAAGAATTGCTGGGGTAGATTTACCTAAAAACAAAAGAGGTGTTATTGGTCTTACCTATATCTATGGTATTGGAAGGTCTAGATCTGAAGAAATATTGGCAATAGCTGAAATTTCTATTCACACTAAAGTGAAGGAATGGACTGATGATAATATTAAAATGATATCTGGTCTAATCCAAAATCAGTACAGAGTAGAAGGGGAATTAAGAAGTGAAATCCAAATGAATATCAAGAGATTGATGGATATTGCTTGTTATAGAGGACTTCGTCATAGAAAGGGGTTGCCCTTGAGAGGACAAAGAACTCAAACAAATGCTCGTACTAGAAAGGGTAAGAAGAAGACTGTTGCTAATAAGAAAAAAGCAACTAAATAATAAATCTTAATTAGTTAGAATTATGGCTAAAGGAAAAAAAGTTAAAAAGAGAAATGTAAAAGTTGATTCTGCAGGGATAGTTTACATTCAAGCTAGTTTCAATAATATAATTATTTCTCTTACTAACAAACAAGGTCAAGTAATAAGTTGGTCTTCTGCTGGTAAAGCTGGGTTTAGAGGGTCTAAAAAGAATACTCCATATGCAGCTCAAATGGCGGCAAATGACGCAGCATCTGCAGCTTACGAGGCTGGAATGCGAAGTGCTGAAGTGTTTGTGAAAGGACCTGGTTCAGGAAGGGAATCTGCAATAAGAGCCGTAGATGCTTCTGGAATTAAAGTTACAAAGATCAAAGATGTTACTCCTATACCTCATAACGGGTGTAGACCTCCTAAGAAAAGAAGAGTTTAATATTCAGTTTATAAACTGATAAAATATATAGTCAATGGCAAGATATACTGGACCAAGAACTAAAAAAGCAAGAGCCCTAGGCGAAGCTATCTTTGGTGCTGATAAAGCATTTGAAAGAAGAAAATATCCTCCTGGTCAACATGGTGGAGGTGGTAAAAGAAGAAAGCAAAAATCTGATTATGCCCTACAGTTGATGGAGAAACAAAAAGCTAAATATACCTATGGTATGTTGGAGCGTCAGTTTAGAAATTTGTTCAAAAAAGCAAGTAGAAAAAGTGGTGTGACAGGTGAAATCTTACTTCAATACTTAGAAGGGCGATTGGATAATACCGTATTTAGATTAGGAATTGCACCAACAAGAAGAGGTGCAAGACAACTAGTGTCGCATAAACATATCATGGTAAATGGTGTAATTACAAATGTACCTTCAATGCTACTTAAACCTGGAGACATTGTGTCTGTAAGAGGTAAAAGTAGAAATCTTGATGTAATCGACAACTCTGTGAAATCAAAGTCAGATGTAAGAAACTGGGGTTGGTTAGAGTGGAATACTGATAGGATGGAGGGGAAATTCCTAGCTTATCCTGAAAGAGACAAAATTCCTGAAAAGATTAATGAACAGTTGATCGTAGAATTGTACTCTAAGTAATAAATTGAAATGGCCATCTTTTAGGATGGTCTATTTCTATTTTTTCCTTTTCATTTTAAAAATAAGACTGAATGAGCATTCTAAATTTTCAAAAGCCTGATAAAATTTTATTGCAAAAAGCTAATGAATTTGATGGGACTTTTGAATTTAAGCCATTGGAGCCAGGATTTGGCCAAACTATAGGTAATTCATTGAGAAGAGTTTTATTGTCTTCATTAGAAGGATATGCTATATCAGCTGTAAGAATAGCTGGTGTAGATCATGAATTTTCAACTATCCAAGGTGTTGTTCAGGATGTTGTTGATATCATACTTAACTTGAAGCAAGTTAGATTAAAACCAATGATTGTTGATGAAAACAATACTGAGGAGAAAATCTATTTAACTATAACAGGTAAGGATGAATTTAGAGCTGGTGATATTGAAGCCAGTACTAATGTTTTCAAAGTGATGAATCCTGATCTATTAATCTGTCAGATGGAACCTTCTGTGAACCTAGAAATAGAGTTTACTGTAACAAAAGGTAGAGGTTATGTTCCAGCTGAAGAAAACCTACCAAAAGATGCACCTATCGGTGTTATACCAGTAGATGCGATTTATACCCCGATAAAAAAGGTTGCGTATAAAATTGAAAATACAAGAGTTGGCCAAAGAACGGATTACGAGAAGTTAACGATTGAGGTTAAAACTGATGGAACGATACATCCTGAAGAGGCTGTAAAAGAGGCTTCTAGAATCTTGATTCAACACCTAATGCTGATTACCGATGAAAATATAACTTTCAATGATTCTGCTTCAAGAGAAGAGAATATTGTTGATGAGCATATTTTGCATATGAGAAAGCTTCTTAAGACTTCTTTAGAAGATTTAGATCTTTCAGTGAGAGCATACAATTGTCTTAAAGCTGCAAAGATCAATTCATTAGGAGAAATGGTAAGATACGATACGCATGAATTGTTGAAATTTAGAAATTTCGGAAAAAAATCTCTTGTAGAGATTGAAGAGTTGCTTCAAAATAAAGGGCTTACTTTCGGAATGGATTTGTCTAAGTACAAGCTAGATGAAGACTAGTCAATAAATAAATTTTAATCGGTCAGCTCCAATTTTTTTGGGATATTATATAACATATTTGTTAACATTACTGTACAGAACCTAAAGGCTGAAATTGGTTACAGTAGAGTGACAAAACGTAAATCATATTTAAGATGAGACACGGAAAGAAATTTAATCATTTAAAAAGAAAGAAAGGGCATAGAGATGCAACTTTGAGAGCATTGGCAGTTTCCTTGATTGTTCATAAAAGAATCTCGACTACTTTAGCAAAAGCTAAGGCATTGAGAGTTTTTGTTGAACCAGTAATTACCAAATCTAAAAATAATACCACTCACTCAAGAAGATTAGTATTCTCAAATCTGATGCATAAAGAAGCTGTTAAAGAGCTTTTTAATGAAGTAGCGGGTAAGGTTGCTGACAGACCAGGAGGGTATACTAGAGTTATCAAAACTGGTTTTAGAAAAAGTGATTCTGCTGAAATGGCAATTGTGGAGTTAGTAGATTATAATAATGACTACTCTACAGGTGGGTCTGCAGCTGGAAAAGGCGGTGGGAAAAGAAGTAGAAGAGGTGGTAAGAAATCATCGACTCCTACTCCTGTAGCTAGCGGAGAAGAGGAATAATAATAATAAAGTTTTAGAATTAAATAAAAGGGTGTCACTTAGGTTAGTGATACCCTTTGTTGTTTTTAGTCTATTTCGCTTGATTATTCTAGGTTTTGTTTAATTGTACAGTCAAAATTATTGTTGCATTTTTGCACTGATCTATAAGGCTGTTTACTTCAGTTTGTGTTTTTCCTTGTAGTTTATGTAATAGAGAATTCAAAGTGAGATTTATGCTAGTATTATCTTGTTTCTAAATCATCACATTAAATGATTTTGCTATATTTGTGAGCATATTCAAAAAGACGATTCATGGTACACAATCCGCAGTCAAATAAGGCAGTATTATTATTAGAAGATGGGACATTTTACGAAGGCAAAGCCGCTGGAGCATCTGGCGAGGCAACTGGAGAGATTTGTTTTAATACAAGCATGACTGGTTATCAGGAGGTATTTACTGATCCTAGTTATTTCGGTCAGATTATGCTTACTACAAATGCACATATTGGTAATTATGGTACTTCGCCTAATGACGCTGAATCCGAAAAGGTGCAGATTGCTGGTTTAGTTTGTAAAAATTTTACGAATGAATATTCTCGTTTAAAGGCTGATTCGGATATTCAAACTTATTTTGAAAAAGAAAATATAGTTGGAATCTATGATGTTGATACTAGATCATTGGTTAGGCATATAAGGAACAAGGGAGCAATGAATTGCATTATCTCAACTATTGATTTTGATGTTAAGTCATTAAAGATAAAATTGGATAAAGTGCCTTCAATGGATGGTCTGGAATTAGCTTCTAAAGTAAGTACCAACGCAAGTTATGAATATGGCAATCAGAATGGTGAATACAAAGTTGCTGTTATAGATTTTGGCACTAAGAAAAATATTCTTGATTGTTTTGTACAAAGGAAATGTTCTTTAAAGGTATTTCCAGCTAAAACTTCAGCTGAAACGATTAGAGCATTTAATCCTGATGGCTATTTTTTATCAAATGGTCCCGGTGATCCAGCCGCTATGGACTATGCTGTAGCAACAGTAAAAGAATTGCTTAAAGATGACAAACCCTTGTTTGGTATTTGTCTAGGGCATCAAATACTTGCTCTTGCAAATGGGATTCCTACTTATAAAATGCACCACGGACACAGAGGAATTAACCACCCGGTAAAGAATATACTCACTGGGAGATGTGAAATTACTAGTCAAAATCATGGTTTTGGTGTAAGTCCTGAAGCTGTGAATGATAACCTAGACAAAATAGAAATAACCCATCAAAATCTGAATGATGGAACCATCGAAGGTATTAGAGTGAAGGGGAAGGATGCTTTCTCTGTACAATATCATCCTGAATCTTCGCCTGGGCCACATGATTCAAGATATTTATTTGATGATTTTATACAATTACTTAAAAAATAGATAGCTATGGACTTTGATTACTATTCAGGATAATAGTAAGTTGTAGCTGTTAGTTTAGTCATGCCTTATTTTCCTAAAGGCCAAAAAAATAAAATATGAGTGAGATTATTGATGTTATCGCACGAGAAATTCTTGATTCTAGAGGGAATCCTACTGTTGAGGTTGAAGTTTTGACAGAAGAAGGATTCATTGGAAGAGCAGCTGTTCCGTCTGGAGCTTCTACTGGTAAATATGAAGCTGTAGAGTTAAGGGATGAGGATGAAAGAAGGTTTTTAGGTAAAGGTGTATTAAATGCATGCAACAACGTAGATGACATAATAAGAGATGCGTTGATTGGCGAAGAGGTTTCTGATCAGAGAGATATTGATGATATCATGATTGAACTTGATGGGACAGAAAATAAGTCAAAACTTGGTGCAAATGCTATTCTTGGAGTTTCGTTAGCAGTAGCTAAGGCGGCAGCTCAGGAAGCTGGACAGTCTCTTTATCGTTATATTGGTGGAGTAAATGCGCACGTTATGCCTGTACCAATGATGAATATTCTTAATGGCGGAAGTCATGCTGACAATAGTATAGATTTTCAAGAGTTTATGATTGTACCGCTTGGAGCTGACACTTTTAGTGATGGGCTAAGAATGGGTGTTGAGATTTTTCATAATCTAAAAAAGGTGTTGAAATCTAAAAACTACTCTACTAATGTTGGAGATGAAGGAGGTTTTGCCCCGAATATAAAATCAAATCACGAAGCAATTGAAATTGTGTTACAATCTATTGAAAAGGCTGGATACAAGCCAGGAGAAGAGGTAATGATCGCAATGGATGCTGCCGCTTCTGAGTTCTACAATGCTGAGGAAAAAATATATCATTTTCATAAATCTGCAGGTGAGAAATTAACTAGTGGTGAGATGGTTGACTATTGGGCTGATTGGGTAAATAAATATCCTATTTTCTCTATAGAAGATGGGCTTGATGAAGATGATTGGGACGGTTGGGTAAACCTAAATAAAAAGTTGGGCTCAAAAACTCAATTAGTAGGGGACGATTTATTTGTTACTAACACTACTAGATTACAGAAAGGAATTGACCTTGGTGCAGCTAATTCAATTTTGATAAAAGTAAATCAGATAGGATCTCTTTCTGAAACAATCGATTCTGTAAATTTGGCTACTAGAAATTCATTCACCAGTGTAATGAGTCATAGGTCTGGAGAAACCGAAGATACAACGATTGCGGATTTAGCTGTAGCACTAAATTGTGGTCAGATTAAAACAGGTTCTGCATCAAGAAGTGACAGGGTAGCTAAGTATAATCAGTTATTGAGAATTGAGGAAGAATTGGGTTCTACTGCCGTATATCCTGGTAGATCTCTTCTGGGATAATTGATACTAATGATATGTTCAACCAAGCTTATGTATTAAAGTAAGAACTAGTATTTCGCATTTCTCAAACAAATAACAACTAATTGTTATATTTGACTTTCATTTGATGTTGACGATTGGTCTCAACAGCATCAATAATAGTAATCATATTGATATGAGTAAGAAAGAAAAACTACATTCAATCTCTTTTGGAGGTTATTTTACTTTTTCGAAAGCACAATTATTTAATAAATACGTAATCGTAACGGCTGCGTTTTTATGTTGGATGTTATTTTTTGATAAAAATAGCTTTCCAGCAAACTATAAGCTTGGAAAAAGTGTCGATAAACTAGAAACGGCAAAAGCGGACTACGAAAAGAAGATCGTACAAGCACGTATCGAAAAAAAGGATATCGAACAGAACAAAGAGAAATATGCTAGAGAAAAATTTCTTATGCATAAGGATAATGAAGATGTAATTGTAATAGAAAAATCTAAAAAATGAGTGTATTAGTCAATAAAGACTCGAAAATCATAGTGCAAGGATTTACTGGTAAAGAAGGTGGTTTCCACGCTGGCCAAATGATTGATTATGGAACTAATGTAGTTGGTGGTGTGACTCCAGGAAAAGGAGGACAAGAGCATCTAGGTAAGCCAGTTTTTAATTCAGTAGATGAAGCTGTACAAAAAGCAGGCGCTGATACAAGTATCATATTTGTACCACCAAAATTTGCAGGTGATGCTATAATGGAAGCGGCAGAAGCTGGTATCAAAGTAATAATCTGTATTACGGAAGGTATCCCCGTGCAAGATATGGTTAAAGTAAAAGCCTATATTGAAAAATTTGATTGCACCCTAATAGGGCCTAATTGCCCAGGTGTTATTACCCCTGAGGAAGCAAAAGTGGGTATCATGCCAGGTTTTGTATTCAAGAAAGGCAGAATAGGAATCGTATCAAAGTCAGGAACATTAACTTATGAAGCTGCAGATCAAATAGTGAAAGCAGGTTTAGGGATATCTACAGCTATCGGAATTGGTGGAGATCCTATCGTAGGTACTCCAACTAGAGAAGCTGTAAAGTTGTTAATGGAAGATCCTGAAACAGATGCTATTGTAATGATTGGTGAGATAGGTGGTAACTATGAAGCTTTAGCTTCAGAATATATCAGCTCTACTGGGAATAAAAAGCCTGTAGTTGGATTTATCGCTGGGCAAACTGCTCCAGCTGGAAGAACTATGGGGCACGCAGGTGCTATAGTTGGTGGCGAAGATGATACTGCAGAAGCTAAGATGAGAATCATGGGAGAGCATGGAATATTTGTTGTTCAATCTCCAGCAGAAATTGGAGAAACGATGCTTAAAGCATTAGGTAAGTAATAAGATTAAGTCACAACCGACTATCAATATCAAACGAAAGCTATGGAGTGTAAAAGAAATTTTACACTCCATTTTTGCTGCTAATTTTCTTGTATAGTTACTGTTCCTCTAATTGTAAGTGAACCACTCATAGTAGTTTCAATAACTGAAGTTGCATTATCCGTAGGGTCATAAATGTCAACATCCATTATTGTCATAAGACTGTTGTTTTGTATTGCTCCACCTGAAGGATCACTTCCCACAATTATTTTCAAACCTTTTATTGTTATGTTGTTTGCACCTGTCATAAATGCCCGTGAAGCTTGATTTGCATCCACTTTAAGTTCTGCTGCTTTTATCCCATTTACATATAGATCTTTTACTATGTCAATCTTTCCTGTTGTAAGTACAATTGATTCTTGCTGCAATAATGGACTGAACTCAATTGTATCGCCAGGTGCTGCACAATCTATTGCATATCGTAATGAACCAAAGCCATCATCATTCTTATTGACCACGAAAGTACAGCCAGGAAAGTCAAATATATATTGGATCATGTTTTTTGAAAAACCATCACCTATTCCTCCAGAATATAATCCTGATAAAGTACTTCCATCTAGGACACCACTAAAAAAATCCTTGTCATGACCATCACCGTTGCCACCTAAATAAAGTTGTGAAAGCATTTCACCATCTAATAATGATAAAATCTGTTGAGATTTGTAATGTCCGTCACCTTCTCCTCCTTGGTATAGTTGCGCCAATTCTACACCATCAAGAACGCCGGAAAAAGAAAACTTATCATTTCCGTCACCAGTTCCTCCTAGATATAGTCCTTCTATCAATGTGCCATCCAAAGTTCCTTGGTAAGAAAATTTATCATTTCCATCTCCATTACCACCAAGGAATAGATTGGTCAAATCTGCCCCTTCCAAAGTTCCTTGAAATGCATTTTTCGAATTTCCATCATTATTTCCACCTTGATACAAATTTGTTAATTCAGCACCAGCAAGAGTTGTAAAAGCAGCTTTTTTATCATGACCATCGCCATATCCTCCTCGATAGAGACCTAGAGGATTGATTTGACTGCCATTGAGTGTAATTTGAATAGTGCTACTCTTATAAGCTCCATCACCATTGCCGCCTTCATATTGGGCATGCAATTGAAGATTGCAACAAAGTAGTATGCAAATTAAGGTATAGAAATATGATATTATTAGATTTTTCATCTAATTAATTTAATTTGGTGTTCTAACTCCTCGTGCTCCAATACGATTATTTGCAATAGAACTTAGATTCGCACCGTCAAATCTATCTGCTATTGGACAAAACGCTATACCATTTGACCAAGATCCACCACGATAGGAGATAGCACCTTCTGATCCTACAGCCGGCCAACCACTAACATTGTGATCTCCATTACTCAGAATTTCACCATTGCCATGAAGACCTGTGTACGCTCGGTTTACAGGAGAACCTGCACCTATACATCTTTCATAAAGGTTTCCACTTAACTCCATTACTCCATAGTATCTGCCTCCTGTTTCAACTCGAGTAGGATTTAGGGCGCTGCTTGCAAATATTCCCACTCGCATAGGTCCTCCAGGATCAGTTGAAGAATAATTTATGTTGGTAATGCTCTCACCTGGATTAGAAATATTGGCATTTTCTTGTCCATCATTAGTCATGGTATACGTTTGATCATAGGCTGTGGTTCCACCAGAGGCAAGCATGTTCAGAATATGTGTTGGTCCTTTGGCTGCTTTCTCAAATTCTAATTCTGTCATAAATCGCATTCCTGTCCAGTCGTAATAGGCCGCATTGTCTTCATAGGATAAATATGATATAGCTCGACTAGGAGCACTTGTAGTGGCATTCCCGGATGTATATGCGACGGTATTTCTTGATAATACGGCATCAGTGTTTTTATGATTTACATCAGTGATATCATGCGCTGTTTTTTGAGTTTCAGTCAACGAGTTAAAAAAACAAATCCATTGATCTTCAGAGATTTCGTACTTCATCGACCAAAATGCAGCATACCCTTTTGGGAATTCTGCTGGTATTGGTCCTAATTGATCTCCTTCAGCAGCATAATAAAGATCACCAATTGCTGAACTTATTGTGATTGCGCTTTCTGAACTTACATTATAAGTTGTTCTAAATCCAAAAACTCCTGTATTGGTATAATAATGATTGGACTCTGAACCTGATGAAGTGGATCCAAGAGGATAATTGTCTTCGGGAATATACACCATTTCAATAGCATATACCTGTACATCTACGATAGATTCATCAGCAACGTTATCAATTCCATAATTCCATCTGAGTTGTATTCCAGTAAAATTTATATTTTCATTTGCATCAGCATTACGATGAACAAAGACGCCAATACCATCAGAGGTGGTCTGAATAGTTGACCCAGAAGCTTCATTATGTCCATCTCCTGTCGCTGTTCCATCTACATAATTAATGGTGCCATGTTCCCAATTACCTCCATTCTTTTTTTTTTATAAAAACCCATGCTCCATCATAGTTTGACGGACCAGAATTTATCCTCCATGAATTCTCCCATGTTAGGTCAAATTGGACTAGGGTATGGTTGTCAACAGTGTTTTGTCCGGTCAAAGAAATATTGCTTATTTCAATGTTGTTGGCAAATAATCCTGTCGTTAATAATATAAAGAATAGTAAATTGAATTTCATCTTGAATGATTTATTATTGTTAGAATTAGGGGTTGACTATTAATATGTTTTTAGATATTGTTTTTGAAACTGAGTAAATAACCAATCTATATAGCCCAGCTGCAAAATTCTTCGTTTCGATTTTTTCAACGGTCTGATATATTTTATCTTCTAACATCAGCGCTCCTTGTGAATCAAATATTCTTAATAAGGAAGGCGAATGAATTTTATTAGTCGTTTCAATATAGAAAAAGGTATTGGAAGGGTTGGGGTAGATGTTGGGTTCGGTTAGTATTTGGCCGTTTTCATTTATTATAGTGCTCAAACCTTCTTGAATAATATGATATTTATTGATGTTTAGGTCTTCTAAAGTTTCTTGGAGACCGCTTGGCCAATAGATAATAATGGAGTCTATTTCTTGTATGTCGCCTAATCCAAAATGTAAATTCGAACTGCTTTGACTCGCATGACTGTCACCGCCACGTACATCTTTTAAAAATGTCCGATTTCCTGAATGTAGGTGAACTCTTGCACCAAAAGCATCTTTATTAGAAGTTGTACCAGAAAGTTTGAAACCTACCCAATTATTTTGATCTCCAATGTTTTGATAATAATTGACGGAATTCAAGATGTTAGGGAATAACTTCTCATTAGTAATTGTAATCAGATCAAGTCCTCCATCATTATTCCAATCTCCTTTTAACGCTCCTCTAGACGGTCCTAGAAAGTCTATTCCGCATTCTGAAGTTGCATTGTCAAATGTATGCTCTGGTGATCCCAAGTAAAATTCGTCATTTTGTTCGGTATCGTCGATATCCACCACAGAGTACACATATCCATTAGATACCAATAAGTCTAAATAGGTATCATTGTTAAAGTCTTCTAGCAATGCTCCCCATCCTGTAGTTAAGAGTCCATTTTCAGTTTCTGTATTTTGGATGTTTAGTTCTGCTGCCTTATCTTGGAAATTCATTTCTCCCATGTTTTCAAAGAAATGATTCTCTCCAATATTGGTTACATAAAAGTCTAAATCTAGATCTTCAACATAATCTCTTACTGCAATACCCATAGCGTACATTTGTGCGTTTGTATTAGAACTCGCACTTACATCTACATAAGGAATATTTGCACCTTCATTTTGAAAGAGTTGATTCGGTTGTAGCCATTTGCCAAAATCATTTGCTACAATCAGGTCAGAATCTCCATCGAGGTCTAAGTCGGCGGAAGTAGCAGCAAGGGAACACCCTATTTGATCCAATCCGTAAAAAGATGTACGATCGACGAACTTGTTGTTCCCAGTATTGATGTATAATTTGTTTTCAAAGCATTCGTGATCAAACCCAGTTACTTGACTGCCATCCTGAATTAATTTTGGCTCAGCTACATAATTGATTAAATATAAATCTAAGTAGCCATCTAAATTTGAATCAAAAAAATGTGCACCCATACAAAATGATTCATCCGTCACTTCTGCAGATTGAATGATATTTTCAAATTGTGAAGTGGATGCACTGTACTTTAATAATAAGTTGGGTTTTATAGCCTCGAAATTGGTGCCAATATCCCCTATCGTACCAATAAATATTTCTCTAATACCATCATTATCAATATCTCCAGTGATTACCGAAGTTGTCATTAATGCAGATGTAAGTGAGGCAACATTTGATGAGATACTAATATCTGTAAAATTACCAGCGCCATCATTTTCGAATAGTCCATCTGGATTTTGTCCACCTACAATATATATGTCTTCATCTCCATCATTGTCGAAATCAAAAGAAGCTGCACCACCGCCCATATTGAGAGATTCTTTATATTCAAATGTCATGCCATTAGATAATGATACTTCATCAAAAAGAATTTGTGCATTTACATTAACAAAAGAAATAAAAAGAAATAATAATATGTATACATAAGTGCGAGACATTATATCTTTATATTGGTTGCTACTAAAGATATGCAAATACTTATTGAAAAGTAAGAAACTATAACTGATTACGATAAAAACAGGGAAAATCCTGTTTTGCATAAGGGGAAACTCTAGATTTTGTGAAATATAAAGGTTATTTCCACTCCGATCTTTTCTTGAAGTACTTATTGTCTACAACTAGAAGGCCAAATGATGTTGCTCCATACTTTTTTACAATCGAATGGTGATCTCCATGCGCTCGAAGTATTGCTCGACTATATTTAGAATCTAGTTGTCTGAACCACTTAAATCTTTGATGGATATACACATCGTGAATCAAGAAATAAATCAAGCCATATATACTGATACCTATTCCAATAAAAAATAGAATTCTTAATTCTGGAATAAATGAACCTAAGAAGTAACAAGTCATACTCGGCAAAGCAAAAACGAGGAAAAATAAGTCATTTTTTTCAAAGAAGCCCTCCACCATTTTTGGATTGTGGTGATCTTCATGCCATGACCATAACCATCCATGCATTAGATATTTGTGACTCAAAAAAGCGACAAACTCCATTGCTATCGCGGTTGCTATTACTGTTATTGTATATATTAAAGCTGTTGACATTGCTAATTTCTATTTGCACTTCAAATTTAGAATATAAGCTTAACAATCAATGGAGGCTTTCGGTTTAATTTTATCAGTATGGAAAGTTGGATGTGTAGTTATTTAAAATGAGTCTAATCTAATGATACTCTATTTTGTTGTTCAGGATAGTTATCGGTGAGCCTCATTAAAGGTATTTCAACAAAGAACTCAGTACCTACTCCTAATTCTGTTTCGAAATAGATTCTTCCATTAAACGATTCGATCATATTTGCGGATATAGCCAAGCCTAGCCCAGTTCCTGAGCTCTTTGTTGTAAAATTAGGAGTGAACACTTTATCTTTCATATCATCAGGTATACCAGAACCATTATCTTTTACTGAGACAATAGCTATATCACCGACTTTAGCAAGTGACATTTTAATGATACCTTTTTTGTTTGTTGGAATAGCTTGAATGGCATTCTTAACTATATTGTTGAGGATTCTTACTAAGTGGTTTCTATCTGCGAAGACAAAAAGATCATCAATAGGCTCCGTCATCTGAATATCCATATCTTCTCTTTTTCGAAAAAGATCATGGATAGCTTCTACTATTTCATTTATTATTATCTTTTCGTTGCTAGCCTTCGGCATTGTAGCGAAATTTGAAAACTCGTTTGCTATTTGGTTAAGGTTATTGATTTGTTCTATAAGCGTAGCTGAGACTCTTTCTATCATTCCTGTGGCGGCCTCAGGATTTGATTTTACTGCTTTTTCCAAATATTGTATACTAAGCTTCATTGGAGTAAGTGGATTTTTGATTTCATGGGCTACTTGCTTTGCCATTTCTCTCCAGGCTATGTCTCTTTCCGTTCTAGCTAGGATACTTACGCTTTCATCAAGTTTTTCCGTCAGAGTATTGTATTCGTTGATCAAAATACCTATCTCATCCTTGGTGTCCCAGTCTAGTACCTTATTGGTTTTGCCTAATTTAAAATCCTTTAGTTTTTTGGATAAAATAGCCAATGGTTTAGTAATTGAATTTCCAATAGCAATAGCCAAAGCTCCGGCAATTAAGAAAAGAAATACATAGACATTAAGTATAGTGCTTAGAAAATCCCTAATACTTCTACTAGCATTATTGATTGGTTTATAGGATATGCCTAAGTAGCCATAGGGGTTTTTCTGACTTTTGTAATACACCGGAAGAAATTCGATCGTGTATTTGTTTTGTTCTAGTTGTATTCTATTGTTTGGAGCGGAACTCCCAGGGATAGCAAATCTGCGAACGATATCAAATGGAACTCTGGCTATTTGAGGATCAGTAAAACTTGACTCCAAAACTTTGCCCTGACTATCAAAGAATGCTAGATTTTTATCATGTACATGTGCCATTTCGTCAATTTTGGCTTGTACTGTAGAGCTCGCCAATAAATTGTTCTCTACTCCCTCAATACTATTTCTAATATCGTTTCTTATTGAAGTAACATCTTCCTTTTGATTGTTGTTATTGTAATTTTCAAGAACACTATTAAAATAGAAAGCTGTCATAATTCCTATGAGGAGGAAAGAGAAAACAATCAACATGATAATGGCTAATTGTATCTTTGTTCTCAGTGAAGATGATCTATAGAATTGAATATTTAATTCTGAAGGTAAAAATCTAAATTTTGTATTTATTAATGAAATTAGAAATAAGAGGATGCCTGATATGCTTACTATGAATGAAAATAGTGAAATTGGTTTTATGAGCCCACCTATCTTATCGAATGCAACTATCTGCACTCCATTAACAGGCTTGTATACGGAATATGTAATATCATTTTCTATTTTTGTCGTGTCCAGACTATTTAAATGTCCGATGTTGAATTGAGTATTGTCAACTAAATTACTCGCTATTATTCGCTTATTTCTAAATATGATATAGTTTGTTTCTGGAGCTATGTATTTCTGATCTTTGTTAAGATCTATTTTAATGGATAGAATTAAAGGAGCATCGTTATATTCTATGTTTTCTATTTTGTACTGTAAGTAATAAGTGTTTTCAAATGGGTTGAAAAAAATGTGTTCCGACTGTCTATCTGCTTTCGTGACTCCTTGGACAAATGTATACGCTTTACTAAAGTGGTTATTAAATAATGTGATTCCTTGTTGATCAATAACCTCAAGACTTATGTCGTATGGTTGTATATCCAGTCCAGTTGTAGTTATAATAGTTTTAACGAATGATTCAAAGTCATCTTTGTCTAAACCAGAAGGGTAGGGTAATGATGCTAGTTGAAAGAAAATATCAGACTCTTTCAGTATAGAATCAATCGAATTGATTTTCGCGTTACTACTTTGTGTTGGAAAAGTATATAGGTTGGAGATGATCTCAGATTGTACTTTTACATTGTCATTCAGACGGTAGTAAAAAGTAATACTCGAAAGAAATCCTGAGAAAATAATTATCCACCAAATGGTATAGATTATATTTTTTTCAGTATTTTCTATGTATAATTCCAGTATAAGAATATACGATAATACAAATGTATATAAGGTCCAAACAGGAATCTGCACATCTAAGAAATATGCAAGTGGGTATGTCAAGACTATTCCAGCAATATAGCTTAGATACTTTGGCCATTGACTTTGCTCATTGGAATTTTGCTTGAAAAAGATGACAGAACCGTAAAATACGATTGCTAAACTTAGTATGAAACTAACCAAGTAGATTACTCCTTGGCCGGTATATTGCAGTATTTCTGTATGTAGATCGCTCAACGGGCCTGAGTAAAGTAAACCTTTGGCCATATAGCATATATAAATGAAGGCACTTGAAATCAAAAAAGGAAATAGTATGTTTTTTATCTTACCATTAATTCGATTAAGAAAGTTAGATGTTTTTAGGATTGTAAGAAAATAAGTGATTATAACTATACCAATGATAAAGGTCTGAAGATTTGGACAAATCCCACAAATAGAGTTTTTTATGCTAGCAAGGTATGTGTCATGAAATACATTAGAAATAAAGAAGTGGTCAACTGCAAACGTTAGTACACCTATAACAATTCCTAGTGAGACAGGTATTTTATTTTCCTGAAAGATTTTCTGATAAATAAATTTCAAGAAGAAAACAATAAAAAGAAAATAGAATAGGTATGAGAATTGATTTAAAATTGAGAATTGCTTAATTTTTATTGTACTTATTTCATATATTTTTTTTTGAAAATCAACGATTGATGCCGAATGATGAGTCTTATCTCCAGGTTTAAAAGTGAGGTGAAGGTGTTCTTTAATGTGATCTGAGAACTTCCCATTTTTTCTTAAATCGAGGCTAACAGAAATATTGTGTTTGTTCTTAATGTCCTTATATATAATAGCATAGTCAGCGGTACTCTTATATCGTTGTTCTTGTGGCGTTATAAAATTATTCCAAAAAACGGTGCTGTCATTATCTTGAATCAGAATATCATAAGGTGATTTTGAAAGTGCATTATAATCTATCTCTTTCGGGTGGGAGTTTTTTACCGTGTTTGCAACTTTGGACAATTCATCATCTAAATATGTTTGCAAAGAATTTTTCTGTAAATCATTTTGACTCGAATAGTGTTCTACAGCTCCCAATACTATGGCTGCAAAAAATACTGCGAGCATGTAAGTTGATATACTGCGAGAAATTATCTTTGGCTTAGACTCTGTCAAAATTCATAGTTTGTAGCTCAAAAATAGTTATTTACACATTAAAAAAAAATGTAATGTATTGTTCTTTTTAGAATTGTTGATAATATTGATGTTTTTCTTGCAAGAGTAATTGATTTACTTAATATTAACAGTTAATCAATACCGATCATGATCGGTAATTCTTACACTAAGCATTAGATTATTTTACATACTTCCAGGTGAGGGTTCCTTTGGTAAGGTTATGGTCAAAAATCAAATATTGATCATCCGAAGACTGGTAGTCTAGTCCAGATGCTAAATACTGAATTCCATCAGATGTAGTATATTCAAATTCATTAGCATGTTTTCCAATGTCCCCTGCAAGACATACAACTTTAATCCCTTTATCACTCGTTGAAACCAGTCTAGGGTATATATCCTTATAGAAGTTATTATAATATAATGAATAATGAAATTCTCCGAATTGCCCATTTGAAATTTTTGGGACTTGCTCTTGCAAAATGGGGTGGTCGGGCATCCAAATTAGCTTATGAGTAAGGAATAGCAAATGCGTGGACTTTGAAATTGTATCCGTGATATCTTTGACAAGTTGGAATTGTTCGTTAAAAATATGACATGAGTCTTTTTGTGTATCCAGAATAACAAATGTAATCCCATTCTGATGGTGTGTATAATATGATGGTCGGTTAGTGTAGGATTCTATTAAGGCAGGTTTGCTGTAATCATGATTTCCGAGAGACCAAAATGTAGTATTGGCTTTGATATCAAATATGCTATCAATTAATTCCAATGTTTGATCATCATGAGAGCTTAGATGTGCAATATCACCTCCAAGCATTGTAATGTCAAAACTGCTATAATCTATTTTAGTTGATTTTGGGTGAATAGCGGAATTATCGACTAACCTTGTGTGTGAAATATGAATGTATTTTTTAAATTCGTCAGGTGGGCTAATCTCTATCTTGTCCTTTGTACAAGATAAAGTTGTGACTAATAATATGGCGATTATGAATTTCATGGTCTGAATGATAGCTATGATATTTACAATTGTAAGTAAATTTAATGATTTTTATTCTTTATAAATTGTCTTGAATTACAACATTTGCATGATAGTATTTAAAAAGATCCTGAATCTGTATAGTTGGATATTTTGAACAATTCATTACTTCGGTAAATGGTATACGCATCTAGCTTTTCTTCTTTATGGTATGCAAAAAGCGGTTTTACTTTAATAAGGACTCATAAAATGGTATTTAATTGATGTTCTAATTGAATAAACTATACCTTTATGCCTCAATACCGCTCTATCGCTACTTGCAGAAGTAGAGGAAAGTCCGGACAGCGTAGAGCACCGCACCATCTAACGGATGGACTCTGATTCTAGGATTAGAGATAGAAAGTGTCGCAGAAAATAACTACCAAATTTTACTTTTGTAAAATTTGGAAAAGGTGAAAATGTGAGGTAAGAGCTCACGATTCTCAGTAGTAATATTGGGAGTGGATAAACCTTGCGGGCTGCAATGTCACGTATATTTTGACCCGTCTTATGACGGAGGGTGCCGTTCACACTTATGCTTAGCATGTCAAAAGGGGTAGGCAGAATAGATAAATGATAGAGGTCCGTCTTTGATGGATACAGAATCCGGCTTATAGGTATTGTATTTTTGATATTAACTGAGTGATCGCCTTCATAGGCTATCACTCAGTTTTTCATGATTTTATTTATTTAGAATTTAATAGCTCGGATAATTGGTCAGGAGACTTATAGCCTCTTATCGTTTGCAGCTTATTAAGCTCAGAATCTAACTTATTGATTGTAGAGAGAAATATTTGCCTTTGCCAACCAGAAGATATATTTACGCTTCCTGTAATTTGATACTCACCATATGTGCAGTAAATACAATTAAATGTGAAAACCAGAATTACAAATAGGCGTAGTGATTTCATTATATGAAGATAGAGGCATTGCTTGTTATTCCTTAGAAGATTATGTGATTTATTAAAATCTTAAGAGCTAAGCATAATTGTAAATTAGATTGAATGTTATCGGAATTCTAGAATATTCTTATCGAAAAGCCGAGCATTAGATGTTTATTGACTTTTACCGTAAGTAATAAGTGTGTAATTGGATATAATTTCCTTATTTTGACCCAGTAATTTTTGGTATAATTGACGAAAAATAGTATCTTTGCACTCCGAATATTAGGAGAAGAGCAATTCATTACTTTTTATT
>CAXBGT010000007.1:0-57779 GCA_963975265.1 uncultured Saprospirales bacterium | reverse complement strand
TTTTATGCAAAAACATCTTTTTTATAACCCCGACGCAAGCATCGGAGAATTTAAGTATTAAAAAATAGCAAAATGAAATCAATTTTAACTAGCTTCATAATTGTAGCAATAATTATTTCATGCTCACCGTCAAAGAAAACGGATAATATATTTGTGGTAAATCAACCTGCTGAGTTCGAAAATCTAGAAGCGATTTGGTTGATTTGGCCATCAACTGATCACAAAGAAGGAGAATCTGTTCAAGAAGTTACTCTTTCAATTATTGAAGCCTTACTTGGAGATATAAAAATAGTTGTGACTTGCAAGGATAAAGAGCTTTTGAAACGTGCAAATGAAACATTAAAAAACCATTTTGGAGAACTGAAAAATCTCACACTTTTAGAAATTCCATCTTATGAGATATGGGCAAGAGACATGGGGCCAATATTTGTAGAAACAAATCAAAACACATTGGCTATCGCAGACTTCAATTTTAATTCTTGGGGTTACTCAGACACTTTAGACATAGATACTAAGACAGAAGAGATGTATGATGTAAGAGTTGCTGAATATTTTAATTTGCCCGTAATTTCGAGTTCAATGATTAGCGAAGGTGGAAATAGAGAAGTAAATGGAAAAGGTACTTTAATAACAACAGAGGTAGTAGAAAAAGGCAGAAATCCAGGTATGAGCAAGCTAGAGATGGAGACCGAATACAAAAGACTATTAGGGGCAAAAAAAGTCATTTGGTTAAAACAAGGTTTGGTTGAAGATGATCATACATTCCTTGGTCCAATAACAACTTTTGATGAGGCAAAAGCTTACACCGTAGTGACAACAAATGGTCATATTGATGAATTTGCTCGTTTTGTCAATGATTCCACAATCCTTATGGCACAAATAGACAGTACGGAATTGGGTGATCCAATCGCCTTTGAAAACCACAAACGAATTGAGGAGAATTATCAAATATTGTCCAAAGCAACTGACCAAGATGGTAAGCCATTTACTATAAAACGAATGCCACTTCCAGGAACTATTTTTTCGACAATGAGTCCAGGTGATTATGTATATGAATACATTAAAACACTTGATTACAAGAATGGAAATGCTTTTCCTGATGGAGATACTGTAAAGGTTATAGCGGCACTTAGTTATCTCAATTTCATTATAACTGACAAAGTCGTAATTGGTCAAACTTGTTGGAGAGAAGGAATGCCAGAAGAACTGAAACTAAAGGACGAAAATGCTAGTCAAATTTTGCAATCCATTTTCCCTAATCGAAAAATAATTATGATTGATGCCCTTGCTGTCAACTTGGGCGGTGGTGGAATACATTGTATTAGTATGCAACAACCAGTATCTTCAAGTAATTAGGTTTAAAATTATGACGAAATAAAACCATGTACAACAAGAGCATATCAGATCTGACTTCCGTTGGTGTTCCGCTCGATATGCTGATTCGTAATTCGTAATTAATATATCATTTTTCCTACTTGGCTTTTCCAGCCGTATTTTGATTTAATGGTTTCTTGATTGAGTGTGGATTTAACTTGATGGGTCGATTTCCATTCTTGGTACTTGTCCAAGATGAAAGACCGCATTTTACCTTTGGAGATAGGTGGATTGTATACTACTGTACCAGCCTGCAACTCTGAGAAGAGCGCTTCGAATTCTGGATCATATACACCATTGATAAGGCAAAGAGTAGGGTTCAGTGCTTCGAAATATTCAAAGACTTTTCCTGTAAGCACGCCCGTAAGCTCGGGACTTGAAGAAGTAAGTAAAAGGTTAATGTGTGACTTGTTCTGAATGGTTTTAGCTTCTTCTTGAGCGACCATTTCTTTATTAATAAAAACACTGGACAGACCAGCATCTAATATCCATTCCGAGAATCGTAATCCATCTCTTCCTGCATACAGTATTTGTAAATCTTTAGATTCAATATCCCCTGCATCAATCATAGATTTCAGTTCAGAAAACAATGCTCTTGGGTCTCGATAATCAAAATAAAGGGATCCTGTGTATGAGATGGTAAACTTATCATATTGAGCTACAAGCGTTCTTAATTCTACTCCTCGGAGTACAGTTATTGTAGGTCTATTATTCAGTTCCAGCTGTTTACTTAATCCATCCGATATCGAAGTCACAAGATCAGCTTTACTAAGAATTTTCTTTTCTATCCTGCGTTGATAACTAGGAAGGACTACATTCTTATAGATAGGTTCTATTTGTAAATCTCTATAATCAGCTATCCATCTTAAATGAGGATATTTTCTCTTAAGTAGATATGCAACAAAATGATCTGCATATGGACCAAAAGAACTATAAATCGTAGTTATCCGTCCTTGATCAATAAGTTTCTTTGCCTTTTGATAAGCACCGTAAATATATATGAGGTTCCCCTCCGCTAGAAAAAGATTAAAAGGAAATGACTTCTGAACTTTTAGTAACCATTGAAAAATTGGGTTGGCTTTCTTGGTTGTAGCATTGTGACTATCTTTTTTGTTTTTTCCAGCTAATAGCCTTCTATAATCAAGAGTATAGGTGGATTGCAAATGTAGATTAGCTGGAAATGATCGTTTTTCTGATGGAAATCTTGTGTGGTTATCAGAAGTGATAACATGGACGTTCTCGAAAAAATCTGTTAAAGCGCACGTTATGTAATAGTTCCTTATGACTGCAGTGGATAAGAGAGGAGGGAAATAGTAATGTAGGCAGAGGATTTCCTTTTTAGAATTCATTCTTAAGGTAAAAACTTTTCGACTTCTCTGTAGATATCCGCCGCTATTTTCTTATCATCGAATTCTATCAATGCTTTTTTTCTTCCTTTTTCGCCCATTAAGTGTCTAGCCTCAGAAGTAAGGTTGATAAATTGCTCTATCACCTTTCTCAATGAAGAAGTACTTCTCACCTCAGCAAGGTATCCATTTTGACCTATATCAACAGCTTCACGACAACCCGCAGTATCTGTTGTAATTACTGGCTTACCCATAGCCATCCCTTCAGTAATAGCTTCTCTATAAGATGGCAATACAATACAATCTGACTTCGCTATGAAAGGTCTGACATCTTTCTGGAATCCATGATACTTAACTATATCATTGGCGGTCCACCCTACCAAATCTTCTTTATCAACAGTAGCAGGATTATCAGGATCTAATTCCCCCACAATCCAGAAATTCACTTTTGGATATTTCTCTTTTATTATTTTGGCAGTTGCAACAAACTCTCCTATTCCTTTATCATATAGTAGTCTCCCGATAAATGTGAATGTTACTTCATCACCTGGCACAATCTGGCCATTAGGATAAGGATGATAATATGTCGTATTGACTCCACAGCCTTTAATAGATACTCCTTGTTTGCTCTTTGTAATTCCTAGCCTATCAAACAGTTCTCGGTCTTCGATATTTTCAAATATAAACTTCTTATGAAAACTAGCTACAAACTTGTAGAGCTTGGTAGTCACATCTCTGATCCACCCTCCATGTATAAATGCATACCCTAAGCCTGTGACTATTGCGATAGAAGGTATACCAGCTATCTTAGCTGCAATACCTCCAAAAATATTTGGCTTATTAGTGTAGTGCATAATAAGATCAGGCTTCAGCTTCTTATACTTTCTGAGCAGCTCTGCAATGAGAATTAGATCTTTTATAGGATTCGTACTATCTCTATCTAGTGTACGAAGATTGACATGTTGGATTTGAGGATATTTCTCTTTGTATTCTACATACTCATCGATAGGAGCTATGACTAACACATCATGACCTTCGGCTAATAACTTATCGATTACATTGAGTCGAAAGTTATAAATGTTCCATGTAGAATTAGCTACTAATGCTATTTTCATAGATAATGTGATCCTTTAATCAGATCTTTAAAAATTATTTTTAATAAACTCGTAGATTGCCATTTTGTTTGTATTCACGTTTATTAGAACCAAGAAAAATCAACTTCTATAAGTCAAAAAGCAAATTATTCTCTGGCAAGTTCAGCGTAGACCGCATCAAGGCTTCTTTCAATCCCTTTGCCTGTCCACTCTTCTGCGCCTGGTATAACTGTAGTTGTTTCTTTTAGTTTTTCTAATGGCACACTTGCACGAAGTGACTTCTCGCCAAATTCTAATAACTTTTCTAGATAATTTTGAAATGCTTTTATTTCCTCTTTGCCCCCAGTGATATCGTACCCTTCTCCAGCATGGCCCCACATATAGATCGTTTTGTCATCATAGTTGTTCTTTGCTTTGTCCAACACTTTTATCCAGTTTTCGATATTGGCCCCAGCACTCATGTCTATGTATGGAAATCTTCTATTAAATAGCAAATCACCCAGATGAACTACATTGGCATTCTCAAAATGAACCAATGCATCGCCGTCTGTGTGCCCAGCTCCATGATAGTTTAGTGTGATTGTTTCACTACCCACCTTCTTGGAAAGTGATGTTTGAAAAGTATCTGTTGGATATACTTGTTGATCTTCCGTCCCTCTTTTTATTGCAGAGGCTTCTTGATTTTTACGGCTATTGCTGTGCGCTAATATCATATCTGTTCGATCTTTGAACACTGGATTTCCCGCTGTATGGTCTCCATGATGGTGTGTATTGATCAACAGATCGATATTCCCTAGATCTAGTTTATCAATCTCAGCAAGCAGATGATTTGCTTGATCCGGGAATTGAGTATCTACTACTACAATTCCATCTTTTGTGGCCATCCATCCTATCGTACCTCCACGCTCAGTGAAGTAACCTACTCCGCCTCGGAGAATCTGCATATTATAGTCTTTACCTACTGGTGCTATGAATTTTGACTTTGTCTTGCAAGCATATAATTGACTAAATAGAAAAGTATATGCTGTGGCTTGTGCTGTGGTGGTAAGGAAGTTTCTTCTTTTCATGGTAGATTTTTTCGTAAGATTTTTTAGACAATCATTGAGCCGCAGGATCGATGAGTGTCTAAATTCTATTTTCTATGATTATTCAAAATCAATTTCTCCTAAATAAGGTGTTTTATGAAAGGATATAAAATTTTCTACACATTCAAACTTGTCTAACACTTCTTGTCGAGGAAGCTGTGTTTTGACATCCGAAATGTATGAAATATAAGAACTGTATGGCCAATCTTCAATTTTCTTTACAAGAAAATGATGTGTAGGATTAAGGTGAATATAGTGCATTTGTTGCTTAAACGTTCTATATTTATTGAGTGCTACTCTTTTAATCCCCTGTTTAAACAAAGGCCCTACTCTATTATGTGTATTATTATACTTCATAGATAACCCACTAAAACAACGACTAAACTGATTTTCTATAAAAGAGTTAAGATCAGATGTTCCAGAAAGATAATTATTTGCAGCTGTCGTATCTTCATTAACAATAGCTGCTTTTACTTCTTCTTCGCTTCTTACTTTTACTAAGAAATGAAAATGATTGGGAATTAAGCAATATGCATAAGTTTCGAAATATGGAGAAAAATACTTGCTATATCTCTTCATAAAATTCCAATAATCTTTTGCTTCGATAAACAAATCCGTACCAGATACCACTTTGTTATATACGTGGTATAATAGGTTTGGGTAGAAAATGTCTCTGTTTTTCCTTGACACTACTATTGCTATTTTTCTTTTCAGCAATTCTCCCTTTGTCAATCGTTGAGCCGTAGGATCGGTGAGTGATAAAGCTACAATTTCCCTTCAATGTTCTCTACTCCCAAATCTTTCTTGCGCTACTCCTTTTCCTATTTTTTGCGCATTCAGTTAGAAATTGAAGTCCTTCTTTTGATGTTGGTCACTCACCGATCTTCCTTCGTCAGCTCAACGATTGATCAACAGGGTTTCAACGATTGGACAACTTCCTTTATCTCCTGTTCATCACTTTTTGGGTAAATTAGTAGGGCTCCTGGTTCATCAACCACAATATAATTATCCAGTCCTTTGATTACGACTATTTTGTCGCTATCAGTCCGAACTATACTGTTCGACGTATCTATTAAGTGGGTTTGTGCGCCTAGAGTGACTGTATCATTATCGTCTTTATCAAGATATGCATGGAGACTATTCCATGTTCCTAAATCAGACCATCCAATATCAGCTGGTATTGTATATACATTTTCAGCTCTTTCTAATATTGCATAATCTACAGATATCCTAGGTGTTTTTGGGTATACTCTATCTATGTATGATTGCTCATTTATAGTATTGAACTGAGAGATATCTTCTGTTAGCACTTTAGTGATCTCTGGTTCATTCTTATCAAAAGAAGCTAAGAGTTCTTTGGCTTTCCAAATGAAAATCCCGGCATTCCAGAGGTAGCTACCGTCCGCTACATATTTCTTGGCTATTTCTACGTTTGGTTTCTCTCGAAAGGAAGATACACTTTTTGGTCCCTTGGAGTTATTCCCTTCTTTCATTTGGATATATCCGTAGCCAGTATCTGGACGAGTGGGTTTAATACCTAGCGTGACTATGGCATCATTCTCCTCTACAAAAGAAAATGCTTCCTTGATTCGGTTAAGGAATTCTTGTTCTTTTAGGATTACATGGTCGGACGGGGCAGTGACAAAGATTGCATCAGGATTGATAGCTTGTAATCTCAATGCAGTATAGGCAACACAAGGTCCAGTATTGTTCCTAGATGGCTCACAAAGGATATTTTCTTCGGGCAATTCTGGAAGATGTTCTTGCGTGATCTCCTTGTATTTTTTGTTGGTGACTATTAAGATTCTTTCGGCAGGTACTAAGTTTAGAAATCGCTCGAAGGTCAATCTTAGCAGAGATTTCCCTACGCCTAGAATATCTAGGAATTGCTTTGGTGTTTCTTCGGTAGATGCAGGCCAAAATCTTGATCCTACTCCACCTGCCATGATTGTTATATAGTGGTTATTGTTTGTATTCATTTGTATTATTTATTATCGTTTATGGTCAGTTGTAGCCTCTACTAATAAATAGTTTGTGATACACTACCCATTCACCATATATGCAACTTCAATGGAGGATCTATGCTTAACAGGTTTACATTAAATTAGATTTGAAAGGGCTATTTTTTCTCAAGTAAGATTAACAAATCGTAAGCAATAGAATCATTATCGACAGTTCTTTCTAGTGACATTTCGGTAGCTTCTTCATGTGCATCTGATGTCTGATCTCCAAAACGAATCCTATAGCGCTCTTCTCCTAGTATTTCAAATATATCAACCCTTGTGAATCCCGAATTTTCTTTCGTAATCTGAAATTCATATTCAAAAGTGTTCATCTCTTCTACAGAATCAAATGTGTAGTTATAGTCACATTGTGAACTAGTGAATATAAATGTACCTACACCTGATTTATCCTCCATAAAATCACCAGTTGATGGATAGTTTTTGAAAATCTCCTTCACTTGCCAAGTGCCCTCTAGAGATTCTTTTGCCGAATCGATTTTAGACCCACAAGAAGATAATATAAGAAGTAGACCGATTGATAGTATGATATTATATTTCATCATTCTTTTTTCTTGATAAGACAATGAGTGACACTGTAGAAAGAGACTTTAATTTCAAATAAACCAGTGTTTTAGTATATATCTTTTCCAAAAAACCTAAAAATGGAATATTTTGTAAATACTTATGACCAACAAACGAATGATATTCATTAATAATGTATCCCTTCTTTAATAAATATTCAATTTGGTTCTTCACATGACCTTTTGTACGTCGGTAATAGGCTTCGTATTTTGGACTTTCTTCAAGATTTCTATTATTAATCACTCTTAATATCATGTCACCAAAGGCTTCTGGTAGTAAACGATTTACTAAAGCTGGCAAAGAATGTCTGCACGCAAAAAAATGAATCACTTTTCCACTTGGTTTTAATAGCTCTAAAATTTGCTTATGAAATGAATCTGGATCCTCAACATGTTCCAAAACCATTTTTGAGATTATTAGATCGTATTTTATCTCTTTATTTAGCTTCTGAATTGTACAGTTAATCTGTTTTATATCTTCTGGAGACTTAATAAGTTCCGAACTATCAGGATCCACAATTGTATAATTTAAGCTCTGTCTGTTTTTAATCGATGGATGTCTGCCTCCCCCAATTTCCAATACTTCCATATTAGGCTTGATATAGTGCTGAAACTCATCATAATAGCAATCATATGCAATATCAAAAGATAAGGTTTTTGACACCATCAAAAATCTCTTTCGGGTAAATCAGGAAACCATTTGTACAAAAGTTGACTGTCTGGAAACAATATTACCCAAGCTGTCATAAAGATGATTTTTAAGTCTAGCCAAAAAGACCTTCTTTCCTGATACCATATTTCGACCCTAGCTTTATAAGGAATTATTACTTTCTTATAAAACTCGAATGGCTCCATTTCAGAATTTGAAATTAAGGATTCTTCATCTCTAAATATAATCGAGCCGATCCCCGTCAATCCTGGCTTAATACAATAAATTTTGCCTCTCATTTCATCCCCATAAGCATCTGCATGTTTCTTGACAGTCGGTCTTGGTCCTACTAAACTCATATCTCCCAGAATAATATTGACGATTTGAGGTAACTCATTAATCTTCGTCTTCCTTAGCACCCTGCCCACAGTTGTTACTCTAGGGTCGTTCCTTAATGTTATCATTCCACTGCCTAGGTTAGGGCTATTTTCTAGCATGGTTGCAAACTTCCAAATGTCAAAATATTTAGCTCCCTTTCCTATTCGTTTTTGAAAATAAAATACTTTATGTTCTCCAGTTAACAACAATAATATTGCAGCTGGAATAAATACAGGAAGGAGCACCAAGAGTGCTAAACAAGAGCATATTAAATCAAAAAGCCTTTTAAAAAATTCGTACATCTACATTCTTTGGTCTAAGTTCTTCCCTGTTTCGATATGATTAAAATCCATCAAGGATGACTTGAGAAAATCTATCACATCAGACTTTTCTAAACTATCATTTTGAAACAGAGATTGAATATCGTGTATCATTTTTTTAATATCAGTTGTTGAATGTACACTTTCATTATTAATCACACCTAGAGCTCTATACTTCTCATAATTTACAGAATCAGAAGAAGTAAAAAACTCTTCGTACATTTTTTCACCCGAAGTATCCGTAGAGAAAAAATAAACAGGGTATTTGTCAGAAGATGAATTTAGCAATTTCGCTTTTTCTCTTGCTTCTTGCTCTGATTCACACAATTCAGCCTCATATCCTAATTCTTTTAGGTAAGCCACCGCGATAGAAGAAAAAGTCAACATCTGATTCTCATCCAACTTTGGAAAGAAAATATCACGCGTATTCCCCAAGATACACGCTAACATACACAATTGTCCTGATTCCTCCGGTGAGACAAAATATCTCTTGACATCCAAGGGAGATGATAATGGTTGTCTTTTGGCAATCCGATAATCAAATCCATCCAATAAACTACCGTTCGAAAATGCTACATTGGCAAACCTAGCAGTTGAGATTTTATAATATTTGCCATAGGCAAAGAGTGCATTTTCCATCAACTTTTTACTGGCGCCCATTACATTCACAGGGTTAGCGGCCTTATCAGTAGACACTGAGAAAAAGTGTCCTGGAGGTTTGATACAGCAGAGATCAAGCAACTTGCACGTATTTATTATTAATCATAGCCTCAATCGCCAAATGATCTTTCTCACTTCTGACATGTTTGTGTGCTGCAAAACAAGCGACCACATCAAAGTCATTGGCCAAAAACATTTTTTTGAAAATCGTGCTTCCAAAGTCGAAAGGATAAGTAATGTAGGTCGAAGGAATATGCTCATTAAAGTCACTTCTTAAGTCTCTGGTCAATTCTGTAAGTCCATTTTCACTATAATCAACTACTGTAAGTTTTCCAGGTTTAAACGGAAGAATAGCTTTAATAAAAGATGATCCGATTGTACCTGCTCCGCCGATAACCAAGACAGACTTTCCTTTGATGTTGTCCGATAATTTTTGCCGATTGTCATCAATATCATTTTCAAAAAAGGAGTTTGCTCTTTTTGTGATATGTTGGTTTATAAATTCGTTTTTAAGCATACTTAACAATCAGTATTTAATCAATTTCTGAAAAAACTTCAATGTACTTATCGGATAGATTTTCATAAGATCTGTGGTCTATGACAAACTGTTTACCTCTTTTTCCAAGTTCATTCCGCTCTTCGACAGACATATTTTTAAGGTGCAATATATAATCTTTCATCTTTGGCGTATCATCAAAATCAGTAACAAAACCACAATTAGCCAAATCTATTTCATTCTCCTCAATTTTACCTGACATAACTATTGGTTTAGCTGCGTACATGTAATCAAAAATTTTATTCGCTGAAATACCAAAATGATACAGCTTTCGATCTCTCCAGCTGATATATAATACGTCAAACAATCTTAAGGCTGATTGAACTTGTTGTTTATTTATCCTAGGGACAAAAAATATATTCTTTAAACCCTCCGCTTGTTTTTTTAGATTCTCAGTTTCATACCCATCTCCAATAATAACAAAATGGACATCCTCGATCTCACTAAAAGAAGAAGCCAACTCTACAAAATATTCCATTGCATTGGCTACTCCCAAAGCACCAGTATACCCCACTATAAAACCTTCTTTGGGAATTAAATCTAAAGTAGACGAATCCAATGCTTCCTCTTTAGTTATGGTTTCAAGATGAATTCCATTTGGGATGTGCTTAAATTTCACTTTTCTTCCTGCCACCTTTTCAAAATGTTTATTGGCCAATGGAAGCACTGAAGTCAAATAATCAGAATTTTTATATCCTCTTTTTTCTACCCATGATAAAAACAGTACAAAGGGATTATATTTAGAAAAATTCCCTAATTCTAATATTGTTAAAGGCCAAATATCTCTGATTTCTAATATAATTTTGGGCTTATTTTTAAACTTACGCTTCCAGTAAAAAGCATTTAGAATAGGCAAAAGAGAAATAGAAGAAACCAAAATGTAATTCGGTTCTTTCATCTTTTTAATTGGCAACCAATATAGCTTAAGCCAGAAAATAAGCATACTCAATATTCGCTTCATGCTTCTTCCGCTATCATACACTATGTTCTTAACGATTACCAAATTGAGCTGATCTTCCTTTTCAAAATGAAAATGGTTTTCTACAGGATAATCTCTTTTGGGAACATGAGAATAGGATGCGGTCACCAACGATACGTCACACCCCTTTTTGATGAGTTCGTTGGCTATCAGGTATGATCTATTTCCACCACCACCCAGTTTGGGAGTGCTAGTATATTGGTTTATAATCCAAAGATGCTTATTCACTTTTATCTACTACTTCTTTATAAATATCAATCAACTCTTTTGTCAAATTATCCCCAGAAAGATTTGATACAAGCTCTCTGGTTTTAATTTCTTTCTTCTCTTCTATTACTTTTATTAGTAACTCGGCTATTTGTTTTGCATCATCTTCCACAATATAACATCCATCCGCAAATTCCAATCTCTCTTTTACATCTCCGACATCTACAGTTACAATCGGTCTATTACAAGCCATTGTTTCTTTGATAGCATTGGGAGAGCCTTCTGACGATGAGGTAAAGACAATAACATCTGCCGCATTATAATGATATGGCATCGTCTGAAAATCTATATTTCCTGCATAAAGAAGTTGGGTGTTTTCATAAGCATTGCTAAATAAATCAAATGCTTCTTTTGCTAAAGGATATCGCTTCACTTTTTTCTTAGGATCCGCTGGAAAAAAAATAATTTTGGCATTCTCGTCTAATCTTAGTTTCTTTCTCGCCTCCTGTTTAGAAATAGGTTTGAAAAGATCCAAATTAAGGCTGCTTGGATTCACTTTATAATTCACATTTTTAGGCAATTTAGTTGCCAACCTATGAGAAACTGTAATGACTTGATCTGCCCTTTTGGCTACGAACCTGCTGATCGCAGTTAGCGCTTTACTCTTGATTGATTCTCGTCCTTCTTCATCTACATATCCATTGAGATCTGTCCCTCTATAAGTCACTACCATAGGTAAACCAGTCGTTAATCCTAACAGACCACTTTGCCCAAATTGGCAATGCACTAAATCGAAATTCTTTTGTCGAGCAATTTGTCTAATCTCCTTTATGAAACTGAAATAGCGAAATGGATTCTTCTTTCCTCGAAACGGGTAAACCTCTACTTCCACGCCATGCTCTCGCAAGAGTTGCACCTGAAGTTGGACAAACTTTCCTGAGTACGGATGTTCTGGAGTAGGCCACTCACTGGTGATTGTTAGTACTTTCAAATCAATTGAGTTTTTTAAACTCATAAATTATTTCCGGCAATAAACTCTTAAACAATTGTTTCCATGCAAGGAAGCTCTTCAATTGTTCATCTAACTTTTTCGACACCCTTCTTAAACCAAAGGTATTGCTCAAGTAATAATTTTTATTAATTAATTCTAAGCCATGAGAAAATAAGGCCTTTTCAATTTGTAAATCTGACAGTTTGTTTACCTTATATTTTCTTGTTTTTCTAATATCAGAAATCCAATAATTAAACTTTGTAACCAAATTGGAAGAATTACTATTTTGAAGCAGGATAGTTCCTTCTTTGTTCAAGAGACTTTTACATTTTTCTACAATATCATCTAGATTTTCCACATGCGCTAAAACTCCAAAAAGAAGAATTAAATCATATTTCTCATCTTGCTCAAATTCTTCTATACTACTTTGATAGAAGCTAATTTTTGTATGGCTATTATGTGAATTAAGTCTTTCCTTAGCTAAGCCAATCATATCGCTTGAAAAATCAACAAGAGTCAACTCTTTACACTTTCCAACAAAAGCCATTGAAAGGCTTCCATCTCCACATCCTAAATCAAGAACTGAGTTATATAGTTTTCCATCAGTAAGATCATTGATGATCTTACGCCGTAACTGAATTGTAGAGTTACCTTCTAAATACTTACTACTCTCTTCAAAAAATTCTTTAACATCTTCTCTCATTCAGATTACTTATTAATTTTTGTTTCAAACAGCACTGATTTATATAAACCAAGACTGTTCTCAATAAAATAATTTTTCAAAGTATTGCTATTTCTTCTGTCCTTTGGAGTTTCAATAGCCTCAATAAGTGATTGAGCCATTGCTTCAAAATCCCCAACCGGCACTAATTTTCCTTCCTTCCCATTATCCAATATTTCCTTAGGTCCCGATTCACAGTCTGTACTTACCACATTACCATTAATGGCCAAACCCTGTATTAAAACACCTGGAGATCCTTCATAAATGGAGGACAAAACAAAAACAGAGGCTCTTTTCATAAACTCGAAAGGGTTTGCTCGAAATCCTGTGAAGGTCACATTTTCACTAAGAGAATGCTCTTTGATAAACTCTTGTAATTCAATATAGAGTTGAGATTTTTCGAAATATTTTCCGACAATAATAAGGTTGCATGCTATGGTTTTATTGACAATTTTAAATGCCTTTAATAATGTTAGGTAATCTTTTGCCGGAGTAACTTTTCCCACAGTAACAATATTTTTTTTATCAGTATCGAAAAATCCCAAAGCTTCGTTACTTTCTGAAAGCGCCAAGATTTCTTTACTGATTATTGGATTAGGAATGACTATTACTTTGTCACTGTTGAGACCAAAGTTCGAAACAATATCCTTTTTAACTCCTTCTGAAACAGCTACCACATTGTGAGCCCACCTATGTGTGATTTTATAGAAGGTCTTAAAATAATTAGGTTTAGAAGAGAGGTCTTTACTTGGTGTCGTTGCTTCTCGTAATATCAATTTTGATTTAATCCCTGACAACTTGTAAGCTAAGGCTGTTATAATATTGCAATAAATCAAGGTAGACAAAATAGCATCTGGATTAACTCTTTTCAAAATGGATTTCAGGGCAAAAAGTCCAGTAGAAAACCTTTTTACATTCAAATTATGAATTTCTACTTTTGAAGAAAGTTTGGATTTAAATTCACCTTCATATTGACCAAGAACAAAATGAACATTAAAGCCTTGCACTAATTCATTTGCAATTGTGATCAGAACAGATTCTGCTCCTCCAGCACCAAGGTTGGGTAGTACTAATACTATTGTTTTAATAATTTTTTGCTTTTAATATATCCATCCTCATTGGATACAAACTTGATGATTATTCATTTCAGAAGTTTTCAACTTCAGATAGATTTTCTTTATAGTGCGTTGAAAGCACTTTAGGCCTAGTTGCTTTTTCTCCAATTAAGACTTCAGGGTGTCTCTTTATAAAATTCTTTACAATAGTATTATTTCTAGCTACACAATCCGTAGAACCATTACCTAGTACTATCGAATATCCAGGATGACTGTATAATAAGTTATCCTCTACTATACACTCTACTGAGTTATATTTTACTTGAATTCCATTTTTGTTATCATGTATAACGTTGTTTCTTGCAACATGGCCTTTTCCACTGTGCAAATTAATCCCTGTTCCTCTATTACCAACTGAAGCGTTATTATGTATGTGACAATTTAATATCGTATTATAATTGGAAGTTCCTTTTCCATTAAACACGTTAATTCCACAGCCTGCATTATTATATATTTCGCAACTATCGACCACGTTATAATCTGAGCTAATATATATTCCATGTAAGAAATCGTTTACACCATTTGAATGAACTTTGCAATTAATTATTTCATTGTAGTCAGAATCTTTATGTGGTATTAAAATTCCTACACTCTTGGAATTTTTTATTTCACAATTTTTTATTCTTATATGATGAGCACCGTCTGTAATTTTAATGGCATCAGATATAACATTTTTAGCATCCAATATTAATCCGTCTATTTCTATATGATGGACAGGTATTTGATTCTGGTAATAATTTCCAAAGTGTAAAACTCTATAACCTGATTTAGGTCGAATAATTGGCTTACTACCTTCAACAGCTTTTATTACTACAGGGCTATCCCAATTTGCCCCAGAAGGAATTAGGTTGAATAAATTCAAATCGTAAGTCCCTGATTTAACATAAAGCGTATCTCCCGGGTTCAGTTGAGACAATGCTGATTTAAAGCTTTGATTACTGTTAACCATTAAATGCTTTTGTGGAGAACAAGATTGACAAAACACACTAAAGCATACAAAGAATACTAAAATCCATTTCATAAATTAAGTTTAATACTTATCATGTTTTAAGAAATTAAATGATTTCTATATCTAAGGTAAATTCCATTCTTATAATAAGATAAATAGACAATTGCTATGGAAAGACCCAAAAGGCCATTGCTAACACGATCTTTAAGTGCTGTATGACCAAATGATGCTTTATTAGTAAGAAAAACTATTAAACAACCAATTATTAAAAATTTGAGAGCCGGGTTCTTCAATTTTAACGAATAATAAAATAATGAACCAAAGAGTATAAGTAATAATAATGTACCACCAATCCCAGATTCTCCCTGAACAAGCAAATATGTGTTATGGGTTCCTATCTGAATATCACCATCGTTAAAGCGATCAAAAGACCCAATACCATATCCAAATATTGGCTTCCTAGCTATTTTATTAATAGCATGTGAATAAATTACACTTCGCTCTGAAGTTGTTTGCTTATTAATTTTTCCCTGAGAAATAGCTATGATCGCATCTATACGATATTTTTGATTCTTTGATAATGAGTTGTAAAAATTATCGAAATTTAGAAACAGAAAACTAGATAAAGAAAAAAGTAAAATTGCAAAAATAAATATATAGCTTCTGTTTCCTTTCCCAATTTTACCTATATAAAAGAAGTTAAAAAAAATGAAAAAAATGATAATAAGCCCTGTCTCAATAATAGCAGATTTTGAGAATGTTACGAATGCAGAATAAATTGGAAGCCCTATAAGCAAAAGCCAAAGCCACTTCTGCTTTTTAAAGAACAAAAAACAAGTTAACACAATTACAAGTGTGTAATTTGCAAGTACTCCTGCCTCGTTTGGATTTCCAAAAAGCCCGGCGTCTCTTTCTCCAATTTTCATGGATTTGCCAATGTTTTCATAAATGTTAATTAATCCAATAAAAGGACCAATAACTGTAACAAATGATGAAAAGATAAACATCCAAAATAGTAGCTTAATAAAAAAACTTATTCCTTTTTTAATTATCAAATATATTCCTCCAAAATAAAAAGCAGAAATTAGCAGAATAGATGACAAATAATTTCGATATAAACCTACCAAACTAGAATGTTCATGTAAGGCACTTGGATCAAAAAGATAAACTGTTGTTCCAATGTATAAGTAATATGTAAAAAACAATAATGTCAAAAGATAAGGCCAGAACTTAAAACTAAATTTGTGCTTATTCCATAGTTTAAAAACTAGAAATACCGACAAACCAAGTAAAGCCATTGTTACAGGAGATTTAATATTAAATATTAATGCGAGAAAAGCATTAATATTCATGAATACTAAACCAAACAGTAAAACAGAACCAATAATTATTGGATTAAATTTTATCTCTTTTAATATTTTTGAACTATAATTAATAGCTTATAATTTTCTATCTGGCAATTTCAGAAACGGTGAATAAGTGTTTTCCAGTGGAGGTCGTCGGAATCTCATCTACATACTGATAATTCAATTGTAACTCAGAACCGAACAATTTTAGCATTCTATTTCTTATATAATCCTCAGTACTGTTTTGATACTTTTCATCAGTAATTAAATAAATAATAATCTTATGATAGTTTTTCTGTCTTATCTGGAAACTAACAATCCCAGGTATATTATTATAGGACAAAGTAAGATATTCGCCACTTACCATACCTCCTTCCTTCAAAGGAAAATTATTTGCAGTTCGTCCCGTAATACGTAAAATTTTACGATAGTTATTTCCGCAGGCACAATTTTTCTCAAGGCTCCACAAACCAACATCTCCAACCTTGTATCGAATCAAAGGCATTGAGAAATTATTTAAAACTGTTACCACGATTTCTCCTTCTTCATTATCCTTACATATATTATTTTGTTTGTCAACTATTTCTACAATTCTGTTGTATCCTAGCACATGTAATCCACTTCCATAGTCACATTCAGTAGCTACTGCACCAAACTCTCTACCCCCATAATGATCATATACTTTACATTGAAATACACGTTCTATTGTTTCTCGCATAAAAGAAAATAATTGTCCAGCTCCTGTATGAATAGCTCTTTGTGGCTTAATATTAACATCATGTTGCTCGGCAAAAAGAGCTATTTCATAAATGGATTGTGCATATGCAAGAACAAGATCTGGGTTTTTCTTATTGATAAATTTGATAAAAGACAAAATATCCTTTTCGGTCATTCGTGCCGAATTAAAAGCTTTTGAATTTGTCACAAAATCAATAATATGGCCTTTAATCGTATTTTGCTCCCCATACAAATCTCTCGCCGCACCCCAGAGTACGGCAACATTACCAAATGGATTAATTCCTCTCATTTGTTTTATAAACTGAAACATTGCTGCACCTTCCTGTTTATACATTGCGTCCTGAAAAACTATTATTGGTGCACCTGTTGAGCCACCAGAAGTGTCAGTAAAGCTTTTTCTTACTTTATGTCCTGGAAATAGTATATCCTCAGTATTTTCTCTTATATCATCTTTAGCAAGGATGGGAAGATGAGATAAATCACTCAATTTTTTTAATCCTTTAGAAATATCAATATCACATTTTGAAAATACTCTTTTGTAATAGGGCACATTATTATAAGCATGTATTATCAACTCATTCAGTCTCTCTAGCCTCCTTTTATTCTGCTCAGTTGTTGATAATTTACTGTCTGCAATTATAGTATCAAAAAGCGATAAATCTCTGATATAGAAATAATGGAGTAAATAGTTTAAACGTCTTTGAATAAATTGAAGCATGTTAAACTTATTTAAAATTCACGAATTTTTTTTGCCACATTCTCTACTTTAAACTGATTTGCAGCGATTATGGAATTAGTTACTAATAACTCTCTTAAATCAGTATTCGCAATTAATTCATCAATTGCCATTTTAAGTTTTTGATCATCCTTCTCGGTAACCAAATATGCACATTTATTGTCTATGAGAAAATCTGTTAAAAAACTGTCTTTTGGAGAATGTGCTAAAATTGGCTTACCAGAAAATAAAAGTGGAATTGTACGTGTCGGAAAGATGGTTCTATATTCAAATTCTGACCTTAAGCCGTCTATGCCATGAGGTAAGAGCATAATATCAAATTCCTTAAGCCTCTGGACAAATTCCACAATGGGCAAAAAATTATGAAACACAACATTATCTCCCGTAATGCCTTGAGTATGAAAAAATTCAGGATTGCCTGCAAAAACGTGCAGCTCCCAATTAGGATTATCTTTAATAATCTTCATCATTCTAATAGAAGCATCTAAACAAGAATGATTAAGTGAACCAGAATATAAAAATTTTACCTTTTCACTTTTGATAGCAACGTTTACATCCACATTCGATCCGATTTTGAAACCATGGACTAAGGTTTGAAAATTTATTTTAGGATAATTTTTTTTCATTTCTTGATTTAAACCATCACTCATGACAAAGAGGCGGTTTGCAGTATCGAAAAAAACAGGTTGAAGTCTTTTGGCTATTTTATATTGAAGTCCAGAAGTATTATCCAGATAAGAATTATGAAACCAAATATCATATGGAATTGACAACTTCTTACTAACTCTATAAGCTACATATGTATAAAACTCATCTGGGAAAATAGCAATAATCCGAGTTATTTTTTCCCGTTTGACTATATTCTCAACTTCCTTCATTATTGAGAATAATTTCAACCATCTAATCATTTTTGGTTTTCTGCTAATCCCGAATATAAATGGATTAAGGTAGTAAAGCTTAATATCTGAAAAATCTTGCCATTTTTTATCTGGTATCTTTTCAGGTTGCTGACCCGCAAGAACAAGTTGTTCCGGAGAAAATGCCTCAGAGATACTATTTACTATTATTGTACTGCCACCAGTGCTTGGAAATACGCCCCATGACAGTATCAATATCTTCTCGTTATTTACAGTCTTTGCTCCCAACTTTCTACAATTTCTTCAAATACAGTTTGTAATGGCTTCGTGATATCCCAATTTGAATAATGCTCCTTCATTTTTGAAAGATCGGAAATATAACAAATGTGGTCTCCTTCTCTATTTTTATCTGAATACTTGAAATTCATTTTCTTTCCTGTGATATTCTCTACCCTTGAAAATGCTTCTAATATAGATGTCGAATTTGCACGGCCTCCTCCTATGTTGTATACTTCGCCACATCTTGGATTCTTAAAAAACTCTTCGATAAACCTTGCGACATCAAATGAGTGGATATTGTCTCTAACCTGCTTTCCTTTATATCCAAAAATGGTGTATTCTCCACCGGTTATATTCACTTTAATCAAATAGCTCAGAAATCCGTGCAACTCAACACCACTATGATTTGGTCCGGTTAAGCATCCACCTCTCAATGCGCAGGTAGGCATATCAAAGTATCTTCCATACTCCTGCACCATAACATCTGCCGCCACCTTCGAAGCACCAAAAAGAGAATGCTTCGATTGATCAATGGTAAAAGATTCTTTAATACCACCATAATATGCTTTATCGCCATATTCCCATCTTGTATCTTGCTCTATAAGATTAAGATTGTTGGGGGCATCCCCATACACTTTATTCGTACTCATATGAGCAAAAGGTGTTTCTGGACAATGTAACCTTGAAGCCTCTAAAAGATTTAAAGTACCAACTGCATTCACATCAAAATCATCAAATGGTCTAGATGCCGCCAAATCATGACTCGGTTGCGCTGCTGTATGCGCAATATAATCTGGTTTTAAATTTTTAAATAAATCAAGAACCCCAGCTCGGTCCCTAATATCTAACTCAATGTGCTCAAAATTCTTACAAGAATTAATTAATTGGCCTTGGTTCCAACGTGTATCTCCTTTGGGTCCAAAAAAATCAGCCCTCATATTATTGTCTATACCAAAAACCTTGTATCCAAGCGCATCAAAATGCCTAACAACTTCGGATCCTATCAAACCTGATGATCCCGTCACTAATAATTTCTTCATTAATATTTATTTGTTTTTAAGTTTTATTAGCATTGGGTTTCCATACGCCAAACTATTGGCTGGAACACTCTTATTAACTACTGTTCCCGCAGCTATAATTGCTCCCTTTCCTATTGTAACTCCTTTAAGCACTATTGACTTGGCTCCTATGAATACATCTTCTTCAATGAATATAGGTGCAGTCGTAGCATCTCTAGTTGGATGAATTTTTCTCATCTCGGGATCCATAAGATGAAAATCAGTATCCCAAATTCCACATCCTCCTCCTATCATTACATTATTTCCTATCGTGATTGAAGTCGCAGCAACAAGTGACGAACCAGAGATTCCAACATTGTTACCTATTTCAATTTTTGCCATCTGGTTTTGTGTACATAAAATGACTGGATGAGGAAGCCCAACAGGATTAGATAGAGAATTGCAGTTTAGTTTCACACCTTTTCCGATAATTATTTGTCCTTTATTATGAATCTGAATACGACCATTGATCACAGGCGTTTCCGTATACTCCACTCCTTCTGCCCACAACTTTATTCTATTTCTCATTGAAGAAATAAACTGAGAGAGTATATATATGATTGAAAATAACGCTTTAAGAAATTTCAAGTTTTTTTATGTTTTAAAATTTTGATTATTCATTAATGATTAAGCCTTGCACTTATGCAGATTGCTTAACCAGTAGAATTTTTCGATTTAAAAAATAATAGGAAAACAGAATTTGAAATACTGTTCCAACAATCAAGCCTTGAGGAAAGTGCTCTAATTTAAAATCTACCATTGAATACATAATAACAATATAAATAACACCTATCATAGCTCCACTTACCAAAGAAACAAAATACCAAAACTGCTTTTTTACTACATTAAACAAATTGCAAAAAAGATTAAAAGAACTTACAACAGGTAAAAATAACATCCATTGAGCTGCAACTACACCTGGCTCATATTTAGGAAGTAAAATACCAACTGCCAAAGGAAGAATGATCGAACAAATAATCGCAATGCCTAGCAGCATAAAGAATTGCATTTTCATTGGTGTCCATACAATTTTTAATATCTCCTTTAGTGGTTTTCCTTCTCCAAACATTATACTCATTTTCGGATATATTATCTGCCCAAAAGAATTTGGAATCACTCCCAAAGCGCTCGAAATAATATTACTAAGGGCATAATAACCAAGAAAAATAGCTCCGCCTTTTACTAGAATTATATTATTCAAAATATTACTCCAAAGAATATTTACATGCCCAACTAAATAAATTGGAATACCAACTTTAAGCAAAGTCTTATTATGTGACCATGAAAATTTCGGAAGGACTCTAATCGGTCGCTGAAAGAAAAGCAATGCAAATTCTATAAGGAATAGAAGCACCATTCGTATACATAAACCGATCAGGCCAAAGAAGAAAACAAATATTACAGAAAGGATATTTACAAATCCTAGGATAAATTGAATTTTAGCCAGTTTATCAAAATCTGCGTTCGTCCTGAATAAAACAGGCAGGTAAGCCTTGTTCATCAAATTAAAAATTGAAACAATACTGTAGGTACCATAAATTATTCCACCCGTATTATTTCCAGATGTGAAAAGCTGTATAGATACTACCATAAATACGAAGAAAGTGAAAGCACTTATGATCGTATTGACGAAGAGACCTACTGAAGCGTATTGATCAACTCTTTCTTTATTTCCCGAACCCAATTCAAACGGTAATTCCCTTGACAATCCATTGTTTATTCCGAGATGCAATAACATAAAGTAAGTCAAGTATATTCCTGGCCCAGTAAATTCACCGTATACTTCAGGAGCAATTAATTTAACCACCAGAAATCCAGCAATTATTCTTAGGATATTTGACACGCCTTGTGCTCCAGCGAATTTTAATAAAATTTTATTAAATGGATTCAAATCTATTTTGCAGATTAAGTTGTTTAAGTATTTCGTTTGTGGAATCTCTTCCAGTTTTATAAAAAATGCTAGTCAAAAAAGGCGTTTCTTGGCGCATCAATTTACTTTTATAATCACTTTCGGTTGCAATTCTTGTTAAAACCAAATCAAGTTCATGTGGATTATTAATTTGGGGACAATTACCATATTTAATCATTATATGATCATTTTCTTTGCTATTTTCATTTGCTAGATAGACTAACAACGGGATGTCATTAATTAAAGCTTCATAACCCAAACCACTATTACCAAGTATTAAAAAATCTATTTGGTTGAAAAGTGATTCATTAGATATTTCTACAAAAGACTTCAATTCCACCTTTTCTGACTCATAAGAACATAAATACCCCTCCTTTTTCATAGAAGGATGTAATTTAATGATCCATTGAAAATCATATTGGAGTGCTTTTAGATTTAGCACATGGCGAAGCAAAGAGTCATTAATTGTTTTGCCAACATTTCCTAAAGCTATTCCTATAGTTGATTTAGATAGATAGTTTTCTCTATTTTTTTCTAGTTTTCTAACAATAGGATTACCAACAATTCTAATTTTATTTTCTTCTAAACCTGACTCAATCATCTGTTTTTTTTGATGATCCCCCCACATCCATATTTCATCTGCAATAATAGGATAATAACCATATGGGGGGTTTATTACTCCATGAACTAATGTAACAGTCTGAATTTTATGATGTTTAGCGGCTAAAACTAAAGGCGCATTTATATAGTCGCGATCAAAATCTACTATTATTTTATTAAATGTAAAGCAATCAAAAAAAGCTATCCAATTCGTCAAAGCTATAAGTTGAGTCCAAAGTGAAAAACTGAGTAGGGTAGAATCTACATTAATTCCTCTATCTGAATATATTGTTAGTATTTCATCTTTGTGTTTCTCAATAAATGTTTTTACCTCTTTCCTTATTAAGCTAGTATTTCTTTTTATAAAAACATAAGGCTCTATTTCATTTTCTGCGATTAAAGGAGAATACAATAAAGCTTTATCTTTAAGCTCTTTTTTAAGTGGATCAATTAAAGCATTGCATTGTGGCTTATTCGAAATTTTTGAAAGTAAAACAAGCGTTTCATTATTTCGCACTTCTGGTTTCTTTATTTTTCTTCCCGTAAATAAAAATTTAATCAAAGACAAAATAAGACCCCATCTACCCGGAATAGGAATCCCTCGATAGATATTTTCATTAAACTTAGATAAGAGATGACCGATAGGAACTCCTTTAAAGTGAAGCTCATTAAGAGACTCCTCAATAATTATTAATTTGTCGGCTAAATCATTTTTATCCCCCAATTACTCTGGTCTGTTTTTACTGATTTTTATTAATAATGAATCGAATAGTCAAAATCAATCTAAATTCTATTGATTTAAATCTTGATCTTTAAAATATCTTTCCAATGCCTCATCCAGTAAATCGTGATTGGACAAAATCGTTTCTACAAATTCTCGGAATGCCCCTTCTCCTCCTTTTTTCTCTGTGACTATAGTTGCATGTTCTTTTACATATTTAGGCGCATTAGCTGGTGCTCCGCTTATTCCCACATTTTTCAGAAGGTTGATATCATTAATATCATCTCCAATAAAAGCAACATCAGATAATTCAATACTTAATTTTTCACAGAGCGCTGTAGCGAGTTTCAATTTATCTTTTGCTGCTAAATACAAGAAGTCTACTTTCAGTTTTTCACTTCGCCGTTTTACTGCCAATGAATTTTCTCCAGTCATAATAGCCATAGGAATTTTCAACAATCTTAAGAATAAAACACCAGCACTATCAGATGTGTTAAATTTTTTCCATTCGCCACCTGTTTCATTGTAGTACATTCCACCATCTGTCCATACACCATCTATATCTGTAATTACTAGTTTTGGTGTCATTTCAAAGAAACATTTGATTTAGCAATCATATCTTCATATATAACTTCATCATTTGGAATATCATTTTTGGCAATTTTCCCCACAACCTCATCATTATCTACCCAGTTAAACCCTCCTCCCGGACTTAGTAGATGGATGTCATTGATAGATATCACTTGTCCAGCTTTTATTTCTTTGTTTGATGCAATAGACCTCTCTAGTTTGATTTTGGCAGCAGTCACTGCATCATTTATTTGAATATCTTTAACACCCATAGACTTCTCAAGTAACCGTATATCTCTAACCATCCTATTGACACCATCTGGACCAAGGCTTCCCTTTTGATCGGTACCTTTCATATTCCTGTCAATAGTAATGTGCTTTTCAATAATTTCTGCACCCATAGCTACAGCTGCATTAGGAATAGATATTCCAATAGAATGATCTGAATAGCCTATTACGTAATCCGAATAATGCTCTTTCAGATACAAAATCGTATTTAGATTAATATTCTTGTATTCCGCAGGATATTGAGAAAGACAGTGTAATATAGATATGTCGCTATGTTGTTTAGTAATAACATTAAGTGCATTATCCAGTTCTTCTTTACCTGCCATTCCTGTCGATAAAATTATCGGAATTTTGGTTTCTGCCATCGCTTCCAAAAGAGGCAGATTTGTCAAATCTCTAGAAGCAACTTTCAGTCGGTCTGGAGAAAAAAGCTGTAATAAGGATAAGCATCCTTTTGCGCAAATGGTATCTACAAATTCGACATTTTTAGATTTAGCATATTTATAAATTTCAAAATGCTCTTCATCATTAAGTTCTAGAAATTCTCGATGATTTCCGTATGTTTTTCCGAAAGAATGAATAGAATTATAAGGTCTATCCATTGCTGATTTTGAGAGTTCTTTACTTAGATCTCTTTTAGTCAATTTAATAGCATCCATCGGTCGGAGTTGCTGATTAAATAATTCATCATAAACTGGACGAGTAGCTAAATCAATAATAAGTTTAGCTATATCTACAGAACCATTATGGTTCTGCCCTATTTCACCTATTATGTAAGTATTTGTATTCATTTTATATTTTTTTGAATTTCTAAATTCATGATTTCTAAATAATTTGGATTAGTTTCTACTAAACTGATTAATTCCTCTAAACTAAAATCCAAAGCATTTGCACTCTTCAATTGCGAGAATAAATCTTGATAATTTATAAAATCTTCTTTGCTGTCCGCTGTAAATCGTAAATCTTTTCTTTCATTCAATATTTCTGGTAATGGTATCCAATTAATCAAAAAATTGTCAGGATTTAAATACAAATAATTGGTTACATGTTCGAGATATAGTATATCAGATGTCATTGATAATACCCTTTCCAGTGCATTTAAACTTGTAGCTTCTGCAAATAATCCTAAATGTGATTTAATAACAGGCGTACCATCTCCAAAAGCATAGCTCAAGTAATCTTCACCATTATAATTATCTATCAGTGCCTTTAAATAAAACATATCCAAAAATGGATTGTCAGCACAAACTCTAATAATTTTGTCTATATTATAATGTCTTGCGGCATCAACCATTCTCTGCAATACATTATCTTCACTCCCTTGAAATGAATGCACATTATACATATCTGATAGAGCAGTTATTGGAATATCTGAAGTCAAATCTGATGTAGCAACAATAATTGGTATTTTAGGAAACGTAGCTAAAATTCTAGTTAGAAGGATCTCCAGAATAGTATTACCATTATAAAAAGGAAGCAACACTTTTCCAGGTAATCTCGTCGATCCCATTCTTGCCTGAATAATTATTCCAATTCTGTTATTCATTCTTTTATAATTACAAGCATCTATTTTTAAGTACCTATTTTAAACAGCTAGGGCTGTGTCTTTCATTATATCACGATATATCTTTCTCGCCACAAAAAATCCAACTCCCAACATAGCTCCAAGAATACCTCCTCTAATCAATCCCATCCACCAAACAGGTAAATTAGCACCCAGTGGTGGAAAAGGTCTATCAATTAACATGAATGTTGGCTTCTGATTTTTCAAAGTAAAATCTGCCATTTCAAAGGATTTAGTTATCTCTTGGTAGGCAGATGAATATGCATCGATTTCCTTTTGCAATAATCCACTTTTTACACTTGCTCTGTACGTAGAAGCACCTCGATTAGAATCTAAAAAGTTGGCGAGTTCAAAAATTTTGGCCTTGAGTAAAACATTTACAGAATCAGCTTTCACTTTTAAAATATCTCTGTTTGTTTTATATCCTTCTAAAACTTTCTCTTCAAAATAATATCTGACTTTTTCATACGTGACTTCATCTATTATTAAGGACAATTCCGGATTTAAAGTCTGGGTATTTAATGCATAATAGCCTCTGTCTTCATCAAGGGATAATTTACGCAAAGGCTCTTCTTTTTTTGTGGATACCGTCCTTACAATCAACCGATTCAATGCACTATTCTCTAAATTAGAAAAACCAGCTATAGAATCATGTGTAAACCTGAAACCCAAATAGTTTTCATTGGACTCTGCCCAAGTTTCATCCAATTTATATTCATCAATAATCATATTGGCTAAAAATTCATTGGCATCACCCACTTTTGTCAATAAGACATCGGTAGTCAACAATTTACTTTCACCTACTTCCAATATCTGGTATGGATTAGCCTTGCCTTGCCGTATTCCGATTGATCCTAATAATCCACCCAAATTTCCTAAACCAGAACCCGATCCTTGACCTTCAACAAAAAATTTGCGATCCGCTTTGAAGGTAGCCGGAGTTTTGAAATTGCTGTATGCCATATAACCACCAAATAGCAGGACAGGTATAGCAATGTAAAATATCTTCTTCAGCAAATATTTAAAATATTCTTGAAAAGTAAGAATCACATCTTTAAGTGTAATTTCATTTTCTTCTAGATTATTCATTTTATATTATTTATTGTGAATAAAAAGTTTTTCAAGCCCCGTTTTCACGTCAACTTTTGGGTTATAACCTAGTCTCGATTTTGCCTTATCAATATTTGCCAAACTGTGTGGTATGTCTCCGTACCTATTGGCTTTATGATTAGGAATCATACTGGTATTTGTAATGTCACTAATATACTTCCATAATTGATTCAAAGTAGTTCTTTCGCCACAAGCAACATTGTATATTTGATTTGTTGGGTTGTTGTTTTCGTTGGTGTTTTCGTTGGTGTTTTCCACCTCCTTGCCCCCTCCAGAGGGGGATATGAAGAGTGCTTTGATATTGGCTTGCACTGCATTCGCTACATAGGTGAAATCACGACTGTATGTACCGTCCCCATTTATTACAGGTGATTTCCCTTCTTTGGCAGCTTTCATAAATAAGGGTATCACAGCTGCATAAGCACCATTTGGATCCTGCTTTGGGCCAAAAACATTAAAATACCTCAAGCCTATATATTCGAAGTCATCATACGTACGGGCAAAAACATCCGCATATAATTCATTCACATATTTAGTAATCGCATATGGACTGAGTGGTTTCCCGATGATGTGTTCTACCTTTGGTAATCCTTCGCTATCTCCGTAGGTAGAGGAGGAAGCTGCGAATACAATTCTCTTTACTCCACATTCTCTTACGGCTTGGAACATGTTAAGTGTACCACCAATATTGACTTTGTCACTAGTAATAGGGTCTTTGATCGACCTAGGCACTGATCCTAAGGCAGCTTGATGACTAACAAGGTCTACTCCTGTACAAGCTCGTACACAAGTATCGTAGTCCGTGATATCTCCTTCGATAAACTCAAAGTCGTCATGCTGCATGAATTCTTCAATGTTATGCATGAAACCATTCGATAGGTTGTCTAATACTCGCACTTTGGCAACTCGTGGATCATTTAGTAGTGCTTCTACAAGGTTGGATCCTATAAAACCAGCTCCTCCTGTGACTAAGACGTTCTTTTGTATTATGTTCAAGATTTAAGGTGTTGAGTTGTTGTTGATAATAATAATACTAATGGATTAAACAATTTTGTATCGCTGCGCTCAGTTGTCTTTCGGCCTCGAATAAATTCAAAGCCCCATTAATCGACCAAATAGCTTAGTGCTACAATCTGCCATCCACTGATTCCTTCGGCAAAATACTCTTCACATCATACAGCACTCCTCCTTCTTTCACCAAAGAATGAATATCCATATCCAAAAACTCCTTGTGAGCCACTGTCAATACCACAGCATCATACTTTCCTTCTACATCATCCACATTATTCACTATATCAATTCCGTACTCATTCTTCACTTCTTCGATATTCGCCCAAGGATCAAGCAAACTCATGGTAGTACCATAAGATTTCAATTGGCGGTAAACATCTATAGCTTTTGTATTCCTTATGTCTGGACAATTTTCCTTAAATGTGATACCCAACATAAGAATTTTTGATCCTTTCACTTTAATGTCCTTTTGGATCATAAGCTTTACGATCTGGCTGGCTACATATTGACCCATTGTATCGTTCAATCTACGTCCTGCAAGAATAATCTCAGGGTGATATCCTACTTCCTGCGCTTTCTGAGCCAAATAATATGGATCAACACCAATACAGTGCCCTCCTACTAAGCCTGGTCTGAATGGAAGAAAATTCCATTTAGTTCCTGCAGCTTCTAAGACTTCTAAAGTGTCAATATCCATCAGATTAAAAATCTTAGATAGTTCATTCACAAATGCTATGTTGATATCTCTTTGACTGTTTTCTATCACCTTAGCGGCTTCTGCCACTTTGAGTGAAGCTGCCACATAAGTACCCGCTGTGATTACTGAATTATAAACTTTATCAATTACTTTAGCCGCTTCTGGAGTTGATCCTGATGTTACTTTTAGTATTTTCGTTACTGTGTGTTTTTTATCCCCTGGATTGATCCGCTCTGGTGAATATCCTACGAAGAAATCTTCATTGAACTTTAGACCTGATACTGCTTCTAAGACAGGTATACATTCTTCTTCTGTCGCACCTGGATATACTGTAGACTCATAGACCACGTAATCCCCTTTTGATAGTACTTTCCCTACCGTTTCACTGGCTTTCTTGAGCGGAGTAAGGACGGGTCTGTTGTTCTTATCCGTTGGAGTAGGTACTGTAATAATATAGAAGTTGCTACTCTTTAGGTAGTCAGGATTAGTGGTAACAAAGAGACCATCATTATCAAAATCTTGAGTCGAAGCAATGACTTCTTTCAGTTCATCATCTGATACTTCTAAGGTAGAATCCTTACCACCATTGAGTTCATCAATTCTAGATTGATTGATATCAAAGCCAACGGTCATATATTTCTTTCCAAATTCTACTGCTAATGGTAGACCTACGTATCCGAGACCAATTACTGCTATTTTATGCATTTTATCTTTTTAATATTCATTGTTGGGTAGTTGCTACGATGGATGGAGTTTTTATCAAATTGTTATATTTGTTGATTTAGCTCCTCAAAGTCGTCTGAGCTTCCAATAAATTGTAAGAAAAATTACGGCTGTTCAGCAAGAAATTACTTTAGGTAATGCCCAAATTTATCTTTCTTAGTGCGAAGATATTCAATATTCTCTTTTCTGGCTTTAATATCCAAATCGATTCTTTCGTGCACCGTAATATCGGGATCGTCATCAAGTGATTTTATCTTATCCGGATTATTAGTGATAAGATTGATATCTGTTATTTCTAGATCTTGAAGAATCACTATAGCATCTTCATAGGTCCGGTCATCGTACCCAAATCCTAGTACTTCATTGGCCTCGGCAGTATCATAACCTTGATCTTGCTTGACATAAGCGTGAAGCTTATTTATTATGCCTATTCCTCTTCCTTCTTGTCTAAGGTAGATGACTATACCACCGTTTTCATTTATATAGTCTAGCGAGTGGTTGAGTTGTTCACCACATTCACATCGGTAACTACCAAATACATCGCCAGTCATGCATTCTGAATGGACTCGTACGTTGACGATCTCGGAGAAGTCTGTCTCTGGATTGATGAGAACCATGTGTGGCATTTGCTCTTCTGAATCTAGTGCATAAGCGAGTACCTGGAAGATTCCATGGTTGGTTGGGAGTGGTGCTTGGGCTTGTTTTTTTATTCTATTCAATCTGCTATTTCTATAGTCTACTTCGTCTGCAACCATCTCGTTAAAAAGACATCGTATACAAAGTATTCTGATCCTCCTTCAGTGTATTGCTCATGAACCAATTGTTCTTTTATTAAAACATTTAGCGCTTGTTTTGTCGAGGATGATGAGAATTTATACCTAGACAAGAATTCTTTGCCATAAATGTTCATTGCTGTCTCTTCTTTTGCTATTGCTTTTAAAAGTAAAAATTGGTTTTTCGAGAGTGTCTTTGTATATACTTGTTGACATTTAACAAAAGCACGAATAATTCATATTTTATGATTCATATATTGCGATTCATATATTATGAATTGTAATTTATGAAGCTAGGTCTTAATAAATTATGATTTCAAATAAGATATTGAACAACCTTTAATGGGGTTCTAAATTTATTCGGAACACTTGTCTGATTTGCTGCGTAAGGTTTGTTTTCTACCAAATAAATTTGGTAGGCCATTAGTGATCATATTTGTAATAATTCCCTGGGTATAACCTCCAATCATCTACTAATCCAGCTTTTACAGGATTATCTAGAATATACCCGATTACATTATCCATCATTTTTTCATTTCTAATGTAGATATCATAACTTTCCCGTGCCCAAAATTGTCCAGATCTACCTAATTTTCTATTTGAATAAATCGCCGTAGGACCTTTTATTCTTTTCATTATTGTTTCTAGAGGAATATAATTTAAGTCTAATTGTTTATCTTTGTATTCAGTATTTAATTGTAATTGAGTATCAATTAAAATATGAATATGGTTTGACATTATGCTATAGCAAATTAGGTCATAAAATTCCCCATCAAATCTCTTTAGTGCGTCCTCTACAATTTTTCTTATTTCATGATGCTTCAAATAATGAGGGCCAGACTTTATTTTATGTAGTAGGTCATCAATTTCTCCTAGATATTTTTTTCTGAGATTGACAATCTTGAAGTTTTTTTCGTGTTCAAGTTTAATTACTTTACACTTATCAATTTTATCTCTGTAATCATTTTTTAAATGTTCAAGAGCGATTTTTGGTATACTTCCCGCTAGTCGAAATGTGACAAAAAACGCAGCCCCTTTTGGTTGAATGTGAGGTGATTGTCTTTTGTATTAGGTCTTCAATGTGGTTGTCGTTAATGGGGTTCTGAATTTATTCGGAACACTTGTTTGATTTTCTGCCCAAGGTTTGTTTTCTACCAAATAAATTTGGTGGACCATTGATTATGGGATTAATCTCATTAGATACTCTCCGTATCCACTTTTCTCTAGAGGTTTAGCTATTTCTCTTAATTGATCGGCATTAATGTAACCCATTCGATATGCTACTTCTTCGATGCATCCGATTTTGTAATCTTGTCTCTTCTCTATCACTCTTACAAATTCTGAAGCATCGGCCAATGAATCGAATGTTCCAGTGTCTAGCCAAGCTGTTCCTCTTTGCATGATTCCCACCGAGAGCGCTCCTTTTTCAAGATAGACTCTATTGAGATCTGTGATTTCGTATTCTCCTCTTGCGCTTGGTTTGAGTTCAGCGGCATAATCGCATACTTTTTCATCATAAAAATATAGACCAGGTACTGCATATTTAGATTTTGGATCTGCTGGTTTTTCTTCTAATGAGAGTACTTTCCCATTTTCGTCAAATTCAACAACGCCATATCTCTCTGGATCATGAACTGGATATGCAAATACTCTTGCTCCTGATGGTAAATCAGCACTTTCTTGCACTAAACCTGATAAACCGGAGCCATAGAAAATGTTGTCTCCCAAAATCAGTGCACTCTTTTCTCCATTGATAAAGTCAGCTCCTAATACAAATGCTTGGGCTAATCCATTTGGTACTTCTTGTACTACATATTCAAATCGGCATCCTAATTCTGATCCATCGCCTAGTAACCTTATGAAACTTGCTTGATCTTCTGGTGTTGTGATGATCAGAATCTCACTGATACCCGCTAACATAAGTACTGATAATGGGTAATAGATCATCGGTTTGTCGTAGATCGGCATGAGTTGCTTACTTATGGCCTTGGTGATCGGGTATAGTCTTGTGCCAGATCCACCGGCTAGTATTATTCCTTTCATTCTTAGTTGATGAATTGTTGAGTTGTTGAGTTATTGAATTATTGAATTATTGAATTATTGAATTAGCCTACAAATAATCATTTGCGATACTGATTTACATATTTGCTACGCAAGCCACTTAATTCTTTAACTTATATAACTCAACAATCTAGTTCTTTAACTCTTGATTTTGGTTTTGAAGTATTCATAGGTCCTTCTTAACCCTTCGGCTCTTTCCACAGTTGGCTGCCAACCAAGCAGTTCTTTTGCTTTAGTAATATCTGGCCGTCTCACCTTAGGATCGTCCGTTGGAAGTCCCTTGAAGATAATCTTCGATGTTGTTCCATCTACTAGATCGACCACCTCTTCTGCTGCCTGCAGTATACTGATTTCATCTGGATTACCGATATTGACAGGTTGCTCATAATCACTTAATAATAAGCGATATATACCCTCCACTAGATCATCCACATAACAAAATGCTCTAGTCTGGCTACCATCACCAAAGACCGTAATATCTTCGTTGGTCATCGCCTGCCAGAAAAAAGCGGGTAGCGCACGACCATCATTAAATCTCATCCGAGGTCCGTAAGTATTGAATATTCTAACAATTCTAGTTTCTAGTCCATGAAAAGTGTGGTAGGCCATAGTCATCGCTTCTTGAAATCTCTTGGCTTCGTCGTATACTCCTCTTGGCCCCACAGGATTTACATTTCCCCAGTATTCTTCTGGTTGAGGATTTACCAAAGGATCTCCATATACTTCACTGGTACTTGCAATAAGCATTCTTGCATTTTTTGCCTTGGCAAGACCTAACAAATTATGAGTACCTAAAGACCCCACTTTCAATGTTTGAATAGGCATCTTGAGATAATCAATCGGACTTGCTGGTGAAGCGAAGTGCAAGATATAATCCAGCTCTCCAGGAACATGGACAAACTTACTCACATCGTGATGATAGAAAGTAAAATCTTCCCTAGGCATTAAGTGCTGGATATTATCCATACTACCCGTGATGAGATTATCCATTCCTATGACTTGGTAACCTTCTTTGATAAATCGATCTGAGAGGTGAGAGCCAAGGAAGCCCGCGGCGCCGGTGATTAGGATTTTTTTCAAATTATACTCTTTGCATTCTCATACAGAATTTCTTCTGTTAGAATTGTTAATCTATTTTAATAATTCTCTGTGTTGTAACTTTATTATCAATTTTTCGAGACAGAAAGTATACCCCATTAGTCAAGAGGTTCATGTCAAGAGTAACAAAATTTGATTCTTTTGAAAAAGCTACTTCAATCAATTCTCCATGACAGGTTCTCAATTCAAAATTAGAATTTCCTTCTTGCACATAAAATGAGATCTGAGATTTAGTTGGGTTTGGAAAAGGTGATATCGATAAATCAAACGTTTCATTTCGACTAGATATACTAACATTATCTTCTTCTAAATAACCATTTCCACTTAACTCACCTGTTAGATTCTGTTGTGAATTAAATAGATTACAATCATATCTAAAACATGAGTTCCCTGTACAATTATCTGTTATTCTTAATTCTATACAATTATAATTATTGGATAAGAAATCAACATTTGAAAGAGGAACAGAAATACATTTATAATTTTCTAAATCCTCAGTTACCGTTTTTTCGAAGACTAACTTTTCGGAAGAAGAAGTCATCAAATATCCTTCTATTGTATACTCTGAAGAACAATCATCATTACTTATGTCATGCAGTACCATGCAGTAATTGACATTAACGCTTTCATTATTTCTAAATGAGATTCCTTTATAATCAATAGTACAATCATAATCATTGGAGCACGTACCATATGGTAAAACATATGATATACATCCTTGTTCCATACCATTACAAATATTTATATCCAAAATCAAGCCATCAGAAACAAATACATCAAAATCAAGAATCGTAGCGAATGCTCTAAAATCAACCGTTTGGCCAGTCTGGATTAATTCAAACACATAAATATTCTGCACAGAACTTATAGCATCATTTAGGTCTGTTTCACAAATAGAATAATCTTCAGGAAGTAGAATTTGACCTTCAAAGTAATACTTGGAATTACCAAATTCATCAGAAATAACGCAGTGATACTTTGAAGTCCCGCAATGGCTATTAAAAGATTGTACAACGTCACAAGAATCAATTGGAGGAACCACTATTTCATTTTCTACATTAAATTCTCCACAGACTAAATGACATTGATAAAATGCCTCAACTTGATATGCTCCTTCGCTAGTAAAATTTCCTGAATTCCCCGTTTGTCCATCCGACCATAAAACATCAGTATAATCAATTGGTAAGTCTATCGTTATATCATCTTGTCCATTAAGTATTGTATACGTTTCTTCTAATTCTATTTCTGGCACTTCAAATCGATCATATAGGTAGAAAATTTCTTCTTCTGAGATAGTTCTATTCCAAAAGTAAAAGTCGTCTATTGCACCAATCAAATCATTAGAAGGAACATCATTTGAATTATCTAATTTTCCCAAGAATCCATTATTTTCATTATAGGCTATAGTAGGATTTTCATCGCCTGTAAATGAAAATGCCACCTCACAACCATCAACATATAAACGAAAATCATTTGGTCCATTTATTATTCCAGCAATGTGATACCATTTATCTAATTCAGTTTCCGTTTCAGAAATTATTGCTCTTCTATTTTGTAGAGTGATCCCACCTGTCCCTGTTCCATATCCTAGAAACAGTTTGCCAGAATTGGCAAGTCTCAGCATAAAAACTCCATGATAATTATCCTGTTCAAAATTAGTACTGAACACACCATTTTTCTGAGGACTATCACTTTCCCATTTCACCCAAGTGCTTACACTGATAGGAAACTGAACTTTATATGAGTCATCGTGAGGTATTATTATATTAGAACTACCGTCAAAGGAGTATGCACTTTGATCCCCAAATCTATCAGAGTTGATTTCACCTCCATTATTTATTCCATGAATCATATTTGGGCCAGAATCTAAGGTGTTTCCATCCAGGTCATAATGCAATAGCAAGTTATTTTCTAAGTTAGAATTATCAAAAATCTGGTCACACTCTTGTTCGAATTCTATTATCTCTTTTTTGACTTCAAACTCTTTACATACCAAATGACAATTATAAAACGACTCTACTTGGAATGTTCCTTCACTAGAAAAGTTTCCTGTATTTCCGATTTGTCCATCAGACCAGATTACATCAGTATATTCACTTGAAATCTCAATTGTGATATTATTTTGCCCATTAGGTATTATATAAACGTCTTGTAATTCTAATTCCTGAACTTCGAATCGATCATATAGATAAAGTACTTCCTCTTCGGTGATTGATCTGTTCCAAAAATAGAAGTCGTCTAATTTTCCAAGTAGCTTATGGTCTTCTATCTCTGGAGAGGTATTTGTATCAAATGTACCAAATACAAAAGGATCATTGTTATAGGCAATATCCCAACTTCCATTGCCAACATATTCGGTTTCCATAAGACATCCATTAACATATATAAATCCGTCAGCTGGCCCACTCATCACAAAAACAATGTGTGTCCATTCATTGATATCTACTCCTGCATTCTGAGAAACTATATTCTTTCTGTTATTTGGACCTGTACTGCCAGATCCATTACCAACAAAGAGGGAAACCTCTCCATTGAGATTTCTAAATCCTCCAATTCCATGGTAGTTGTCTTGCGTAAAGTTATTATTAAATAGAGCATTATCAAATTGATCATTTGATTCAAAATAAGCCCATAGACTGAAAGAAAAAGGGTAATCAACTTTCAATTGTTGATTTGAAGGTATCGATATAGTCGTGTTCTTTTCAAAAATCATAGATTCTCCATCTTGCATAAATCTATCTTCAGCAAGTCCCGAATTCATGATGACAGCATCTAACCCATTAGAGGATTGATCAATTCCATCGCCATCAAAATTATGATAAAAAATTAAACTGTCAGTAAGTTTTGACCCGTCAAATACTTGATCACAGGTCTGTTCAAAAATTATTTCTTTTTCAACTTGAAATTCCTCACAAACCAAATGGCAATCATAAAACGCCTCTACTTGGTAAGTCCCTTCGTTAGAAAAATTTCCTGTATTTCCAGTTTGTCCATCTGACCATAAAACATCAGTATAATCAATAGGTAAATCTATAGTTATATCATCTTGTCCATTAAGTATTGTATACGTTTCTTCTAATTCTATTTCTGGCACTTCAAATCGATCATATAAATAGAAAATTTCTTCTTCTGAGATAATTCTATTCCAAAAGTAAAAGTCATCTATTGCTCCAATTAGATCATTAGAGATTGCAATATTAGAATTATCTAATTTCCCTAAGAATCCATTATTGTCATTATAAGCTATTGTAGGATTTTCGTCACCTGTGTATGAAAATGTCTCCTCACATCCATCAATAAATAAATGAAAATCATTTGGCCCATTTATTATTCCAGCAATGTGATGCCATTTATCTAATTCTGTTTCAGTTTCAGAAATTATAGCTCTTCTATTTTGTAAAGTGATCCCTCCTGTACCTGTTCCATATCCAAAAAACAGTTTTCCGGAGTTGGCAAGTCTCAGCATAAAAACTCCATAATAATTATTCTGTTCAAAATTCGTATTGAATACACCATTCTTATTAGGTGCATCACTTTCCCACTTCACCCAAGTACTTACACTAATTGGAAACTGAACTTTATAAGAGTCATCGTGAGGTATTAATACGTTAGAATTACCGTCAAAAGAATATGAACTTTGATCACCAAATCTATCTGTGTTAATTTCCCCTCCGTTATTAACACCATGAATCATATCTGGGCCTGAATCTAGAGTGTTACCATCAAGAGTATAGTGAAGTAACAAATTATCTTCTAAATTAGAACCATCAAAAATCTGATCACATTCAGGCGTAAAAACTTGTTCTATTATGATTTCAAATTCAGCTTCTACTAAACAACAATTATAATAAGCCTCGACGGTATAAATCCCTTCTTCTAAAAAACTAGCAGTATTCCCTATTTGTCCATCACTCCATGAAACATCATTAAATTGATCATTTACTATTAAATTAATTGACTCTGATTTAATACCAATAATATAAACACTATTTAAATCAAGCTCTGGTTTTTCATAGGATGAAATTGGATAATGCATAACTTGATTTTGCAAGCCCGTTTCTAATCTTTCAATATTTGAACCAAATGATAAGTAGTTGTGCTCAAAATCACCTCCTTCATTAATGTTAGTAATTCTATCTAAACTCTTTTCATCAAGATTACTGACTAAAATAGCATCTTCACTCGGACTCATTGCTAGATCCCCAAATTTGTAATTACCAGGTTTATTGTCTAAGACTTTTAAATCATTGGAGGCGATATTAAACGAAACTACCTCACTTCCTATATATATGTCTGTAAAGTATAAAAACTCATCATTTGGCGACCAAACTAAGCCATAACCAGAACCAGAATAGATCGTTCTAGGATTATCTACTTTACCAGTTGAAATATCAAAATCCATAAGCCTTACACCAGCAGAGTTTCCGAATGTAGTAGACCAAGCTAGAGTGTTTTTTGAGTTATTTATTTTCAGTTTTCCTATCTGCTTATCTTCACCACCACCCAGATTAGATACTACAGGGTTAGTATCAATTCCATTCTCATCAACTTTAAATGCATATAGTTTATTCTGAAAGATTTCAGTTGTCAAAATCCAATATTTTCCCTTATTGATTTCAACAATATTTAGTCGTTCTGAATAATTACCTGGTATTTGTACATTCTTAATTTCTCCTATGGCTAAATTATTTTTTTCTGTGCATGATTCCAAAATAGAATATTTGAAACCCCCTTCTGTCGCATCATCAGCATGATCTGCAATATAAAAGATATAATATTCCGTAGGGCTTGCTGGATTCTGCAATACTATCGGCGATTGAGCGGAACTTCCTGTCGGACTACCTTCAATACCATTACCATTAACTATTACTTCTTCATTAGTATCATAAATCGCAATATCAGTTGCTGTGAAAATCACATTCCCCATCTCATCCGTAACAGTTGCAATGCCCTCGTTAGAAAAATAGTTATGTCCATATGATACTGTTGACGGAGTATCATTAAAATCTACTTTAACTTCTTCGTACAGATGCCATACCTTATTTTCTATTTGGCTCCATGAGCTTAAGTATGAAAAAGCAATAAGTAAAGATAATATCGCCTTTTTGTAAAGAAAGATTCTTTTGGTAATCATAATAGAGTAGATGTAATTGTTATTATTCATGATGTAATTAATTTTTTCTTTATTGGTATAGTATATTCACAAACAGCGTGTAAACTAGCTTTTAATTTTCTTTTTTCATAGTTTCATACTTTCATCTAATTGTATAATGCATGCAGTAATTTTATTCCTACTGTTCGATACTTCCCCTCAAAAAAGGATGAATTATGGTATAGAAAAATAAATTCACCATTGTACTTTTTGACTTGATCCTTTAATCTATCCACCTTAATTTTCGCATCCTCAAGTGATAATTTTTCATATCCGATCAATGAACCTTCCATAACAACTAGAGGTCTCTCTAATAAGTTAAGTTGTTTTCTTTTTTCAATATCAAATACTGGAAAAGGGTAACAAACGCCACACCTAAACCCTGAGCAATCAGCATAACTCATAGTACTGTCCCAATTCATCTCACATTTATCCCATATCTGCCATGTAACAGGTGCAGCAAACCTAAGATAATGTTGTCTCCCGAATTCAACTTTAGAATCAATTGCATTCTCCAGTTCCTTTTTTTCTTTTCTAAATAAATCTATATCATTATATGCATTATACGAAGGATGATACCCAATGTGATGTCCACGTTCCCGTATTTTCTTATAGAGAAGTTTAACTTTTGGATCATTCAAATCGTACCTTCCATCGTGTCTATTTTTTCCTTTAGGTAGAAAGAAGAAGTAAGACTTCACATTGGCTTTTTCTGATAAATCCATAAAGAGATCGTGCGTATCCCATGGATCAATCCCCGATATAGCATATTTGCAGAAATCAACCAATTCCGTCAGATGGAGCCTTTTAATAAATCCACCAAAAAGTCTAATATTCTGGGTCCATGAAGTAAATAGAAAAGGTCTATCTACATCGTGAGTCGGTACTAGCTTATATTTTCTAATCTTTCGTTCTTGAGAACACCCTATTGTTTCTAATAGACTCCATAAAAGCTCTACATATTCATTTACTACGGGACGATCTAGAAAGCCCAACTTGAAGGCAATTGAAGATTTTGCTGGAAAACGATTATGAGCATCTCTCTCTGGATTCACAAATTCTTCCCAACGAGAAAGCATAAAAAAAGTAGACGCAATAATATCTGAATCCAATATAATTTCTTCTCCTTTCTTATCAATTTTACGATTTCCATAAAGCGTCAAAAGTGGAAACTGATTTCCATTAAAATCAAGAAAATCATCACTAACCTTTGACGGTAGAAAAGACAGATCAAAATTAATGGGTTCAACTCCCTCTTTGAAAAAATGATTGTTGATTGTCAATGCTCCTTTGTCAGATCGAATTACAGTGTCAGTAATTTCCTTTTTGAATACTTCAAATTCTAATCCAAGGAATTCGCCTAATAAGCAATTAAGCGTATAGGAAATCTCTTCAAAAGAATGGCTAGGTATATCTGCTATTAGTATCCCCACTTCTTCATATTAGATTTACAGTGTTTCTCAAAAATAATATTCATTTCATCCGTCCATTGGCTTTTGTCAGGCTTTTTATAATAAGCACTATTTACTGTTTCCGATTTTACAGCAATAGGAGAAAGTCCTACAAAGTCCAAAATCTTGTTTTTATGGTTTTCTAATTCTTCTAGTTTCACTTTTAAAGACATTGATTTTGGCAGCATCTCAATATTTTCTTCAATAAGGCAATTCCAATATGACCAATACCAACATATTCTTTCGAAAGCTGTCATTGCTTGCCATTCAATATTAGTGAAAACTCCTACTTTTGCTCCATTGCATCTATGATCCGCATCAAAAACAGAAGGAGACACTTTTTTCTTTAAAAATTCCATATCATTTTGCGGATATCCAAATTCACTATTGTCAAACCATCCTCTAGCATATGCACTGTTGATAAAATCATATGGATTTCTGATTAACCATATGAATTTGGCTGAAGGAAACATTTCGGATAGAATTGGAACAAGTGGAGCTATTTTTTGGTCTGATTGTCCATAGACACTCTTCTTTCCTAAAGACATGGAATTATAAAGAGATAGCAACTTTTTCTTTATTTCTTCCTTAGTACTAATATTGTATAAATAGTTACAAGACCAAGTATTTAAATGTGCAAAACTATCATGATAACACTCCGCATCTGAATGTTGATCTATCAATTTAGCGATGGATTTGCTACCTGAACGACCAGTACTGAGAATGAAAACCAATTGACCTTCATAATCAGATAAACCGTCTACTGGTATCATCGAATCTACAATTGAACCAGGTTTCACATTAGATATGATGTGATTTCCAGCCCCAATAACTATTGGTGCATAACCCGTTTCAGTTTTAGTATTTATTTGGGTCTTCTTATCAATTGTACAATTATCACCGATCATTAAACCAGCACTAGCGTCAATATTGTTTTTGCCTGTGAGCTCAATGTTATCGCCTAGAATTAGAGCAGTTCTTCTTTTAATATTTATATCATGCTTGATACGGATATTCTTACCTTTTATACTTAATGATGACAAATATTTATCAGCTAATGCTCTTCGTCTAAGTCCAATATCAAAAGGAATTAACTTTATAATCAATTCATTTACAATTTGAGATAGCGTCAATTTCATTTCAGTTTTGCAAACAAGAAATCTTCCTCATCAATCTCAACTTTGTACCCCCTATTGATTAACTCTTCTTTTATTACAATTGCTGCATCTTCCCCTTCAGTATCATATCTAGCAGCTATGGTAAGGTTTTTAGGCTTGAACGATTGTAATCCACGTAATCCGTTTATTTCAGCACCATTAAGCTGGATAATCATAAAGTCTGAAGGTTGTACTCCCACCTCGTGGAAAATAGTATCAAGTGTATCCGCTGGCACTTCGAATTTATCTCCATCATCATATGTCATTTCAATACTTGATGATTGTCCATCTCCTTTCACTCTATTAAATATTAGAGTTTTTGATTCATCCCAAACACCTTTATTTACTGTAGTTGATTGAGTGAAATTATTTGCATTCATATTCTTGGTCAATAATCTGTAATTATCAGGCATTGGCTCTATCGCTACTACATGACCATCTTTACCAACTTGCTGAGCAAGTTTCACAGAGCAAAAACCTTGATAAGCTCCCATTTCGGCCACTTTATCACCTAATTTGACTTTATATCTACTTTGTTTTTTAGGTCCGTTATACATCAGTCCTCCCTCAAAATATCTGATCATCACATCAATAGCAACTTGTGTGCATTCTGGTTTTAAAACAGACTTGGTTTTTTTTGAAAGTAATCTATAAAGAACTTTATCTCTTTTTCGAGAGACAGAGCTCCCAAACAATGTGGTTCCGTCCTGCAATACTACAAATGGATCACCATCAGTATCTACCCCACTCGATGCAATCGGTAATCCATCGACCTTCTTAAACATTCCATGCCTTCTTATGAGGCTTTTCAATCTACCTATTATCATATTATTAATGCTAAAGCTCTAATCATCCATGCATCCCCCCATCTTATATAATAACTCTCATCCAATCTTCCGTTTTCAAATAGTTTATATGCAAAATGAGAATTCTTATTGAGAAACATATTTTCATTTGTAAATTGTGCTACTTCATGAGCAAGTCGGAAATACCGTTTATTTTCTACATCAACTGAAAACGAAATAATACTTTGAGCACAACTTTGAATATCTATTGGGTAGGTTTTGTGCTTGGTTAATTTGGGTATATTATCCGTGAAGAGTTCTTCGTAATAGTATTTCATTCCTACATCATACACTTTCTTGAATTCCTGGTCATCTCCATATTTAATCACGTTCCAAAATCCTTCTAAAACAAAACCTGTGTGATAATTATCAATCATATAGTTAAGCTGATCAGGGGGTGCCCAATAATAGAAAGATCCATCATCATTTTGATGGCTGGCTGTAAATTTTGCTGCCTTCATTGCAAAATCAATTAATTCGTTATTTCTCTGATATGACATAGCCCTTATGATGGCACCTGCAGCGAGCATACTAGCATTATGTATATGATATTGGTCAAGCGTGGTATAGCTGATGCAATGGTTCCCATTAGTATCTGAACTATAGTTAAATTCATTTTTAAAAAGATATGCAGCATCTACTGCAGTATCTAAGAACTCTTGATTATTCGTAACATCAAATAAATCTAATAATGCATGCATAACTTGAGAAGTTACTGTTGCTCTAGGCAAATTCTTAGGAAAAACTAAACTCCTAGATTGCCAGTCAAATGGTTGTCCCCATCCTGCATGAATTGATAGTGGGCTTTTATTTTCTATAAGCCAATTACCCAATTTCACGGCTTCATCAAGATCACCAAGAGCATGATTCTTTTTATATAATGCAACCAAACCTCTTATGACCATAGCAATCCCTTGAGGATACTTCTTTGGCTTATTATCAATTAGCGCACGTATCCAACTAGGCTTTTTATTTAAAAGCAAAGCATAAGGAAAACTTGCTGCCTTACTCAATTTTGTTGGAAGCGATTTGACTAAATGGTAGTATTTTGTGTGATACAAATCACTAATATCCCCACTGGAGTAATTACTAGACTTTGCAAAAAGTAAAGCAGACTCAATATTATTTTCAAGTGAATTTCCTTTTATCAAAAATCTAGATTAGCGAGTCAAAAATTCTACCTGCAATAAGCTGATGACCTACTCGATTATAATGAACACCATCTGGAAAATACTCTTCGCTCTTCAAATCTAATGTACTAATAAAGGTTATTCCGTGATTGTTACACACGGATTGTAATACTTCATTATACAATCTATACCTAGTTAGCGTTTTTGGAAGTTGTTTTTCTATTCTTTCATTTCCAGGATTGATTCCAAGGACTACAATTTTACTTTTCCCTACAAGACTAGAAATAATCTCGTCCATATTAATATTAAATCTATCTAATGACACCCATGAATTATATCCTCTCATTCGTACTAGTTTCGATCGAAATTTCGGTATGACATATTGATAAATAGGATTAAAAATAGCTTGCAATAGTTTTCCTCTTCTATTAAATATAATATCTGAAAACCAAAGAGGTATGTCTCTTGTTGGCGCATCCACACATCCTAAATTTATAATCGTAATCTCCTGATCATTATTAAGAAAGTGATCTTTATCATCTATTACCTCCTCCGTTATTAATCTTGATACAGAGAGATTTGATACTATAACTTCTTTTATCCCAGAATTACTCATCAAATCTTTTAAGATCAAACTATATACTTGTCCATTCTCTTCTCTCGGTCTGATTCTTATTGCTACCGAATTACCTACTACACTAATTTTAATCTTCTCCAATTGGCATAAAATAGTTAGAAAACGATAGATAATGGTCAAGAGAGAACCTCAACAAATGAAATAATGTAAAAATTATTACGACACACATTATGGATATAGTTACTAATTTTAGGCTTTCCATTTGTAGTGATTTAAATACGAGATACATATTAATAATATATCCAATAACGTTTCCAATGACAAAATAATAAATAGCCAACATATAACTGCCTGATATTACCCCAATGAAAATACCTATTGTTCTACAAATGGAAAGCACTATACTCACATAAAAGGAATACTGTTCTTTTCCTGTGACCCTATAGACTTTTGCCATAGGCCCAGATAGTAATTTGAACACACAAAATATACTAAGTATGGACGCAAATTGACCAGCAAGTTTCCATTCTTGTCCGAAAACAAAATAAAATGTAATGTCTCCAAATCCATATAAAAATCCAAATGCCAAGGTGCCCAAGATCAATATTCTATAATGGGTTTGTTTAGCAAAAACACGAGTCTCCTTGGGATTCTTGTGATATAGTTCATTTGCTTTCTGAAGGAAAACAGACGCTACAGAACTCCCTATTACATTGATCGGAATTCTAATTATTTGAGAAGCTAACACGAATGCTCCTGTAATCGCAGGAGCAAAGTATGCGGTGAGGAGATAAATAGGTAGGTCAGTTGAATACTTATTCAAGATATTTGAAGGTAATAGATATGTTGGATATCGGTCATACTTCTTTGCTACTCTTTTTACATCACTATAATCGATCCGAAAAACTAACTTCAATTTCCAAATCATTCCTCCTATTCCTAAAGTTAATATAGTAAAGAAATTAGAAAGCACCTGAGCAAAAATAAGGCCTACACTAGATGCGGCTATTAATTTACCATAACCAATACTTAAGAATCTCATCGAACCTCCACTTACAATCGAGGAAGCAGCATTATTTGCAAAGTCCTTATTACGTATGTTCCAATTCCTAGCAATATCTTTTAAGATTTCTAGAGCCACACCAAGAGGTATTAAGTAAATCAGCATTCCTAAAATCTCCCACTGGAATAACCAACCAAACACGTCAGGTAATAAAAATACCGCGACCATCGAAAATAATACACCTATGCATCCTAAGCCAAGTGAAAGTTTCAACATGGCATAAAAATCCAATTTTAATTTAGGAATAACTAACCCTGACGGATATAGAGCTGTCGAGAATAATGCTATTAGCACAGTAACTGATGAAAAGATACCAAATGCTGCCATATCTTCAGTCGAGTATATCCTAGTCACTATAGGATATAGCACCAAGGATAAAAGAATATTCACCATAGCTCCACCAGACATAATTAATGAATTACGTCTAAATGATCCCTTAGCTCCTAGATATTTCTTAATCAGAAATTATATCAATTATTAAAAGTAGACATTACAATGTCTTTATGGTTAGTTCTTCAACAATGTCCAAAAGCATTTTTGTACTAACTTTATCATTTAGTTCTGTAGCCGCTGTGTTCGAATTCGACTTCATTCGAAAAATATCTGCTCTTGATAAGTTATTAAGTTTTACTGATAAAGACTTAGCCTTGAAATTATTACTTACTATTCCATTTGAATATTTTTCTACAAGTGATTTCATCGAAATATTTGGGCTTATTGCAATCGCAAGTCTTGCTTGAATAAATTCAAAAAGCTTATTAGGAAGTGCATATTTATATGATTCTACTTCATCTGATAGAATAAATAAACCAATATCATATTCACTCAACATTGGAATTATCTGATTAAAAGCAACAGGTTCTTTAAAAACTATTCTATTTGAAAAGGATGCTCTCTTTTTGAGCTCCTCAAGATAGCCCTTATCAGTACCAAGCAAGTACAAGTCAAGCGAAAACCGATCATCAACAAACTGCAATAAATCAATCATTTCTTCGATTTTTCTTGCACGATTGAGAATTCCATGATGCACCATTTTGATATTACTTCCTACCTTTTGTGGTTCAAGCTCATAATATTTACCGGCATTAGTGATTATTTTTATTTCTCGAAAATATCTATTTTTATATAGTCCCGCTATTTCTTTGCTCACCGTAGATAATACATCCGCATCACCCTGATATTTATCAGTAAGTGATCTAAACATTCTATTTAATATTTTATTATCATCAACATTTATAAAATACTCATGAAGATCAAAATATATCTTGGGAGCTACGGCTTGATTCTTCTTAAGCTTGACTGCCAATGACATTTCTCTTGGGTCATTTACGATAATCAGATCGTATTGCATTTTTGATAAATTTTCGAAAACATTGTTATCCCATGTAAGTCTATTGTAGCTATGGGTTATCAACCTTAATAAATTTAAACCTCTCACAAATAAAGGTTGCAACTTAGATGGTCGAAAAAGCAAGGAGAATTCTTCTATTCCATCAATTTCGGAAGAAGATAAGCCACAAGTAATTATTTCATGACTACCTTTAAGCGCTTTAATCTGTCTAAGAACTCTTGGGTCCTTTGAAAGATTACTGGAACTTATTATTAGTATTTTTGCCATAATTTCTATGTATTCCTAATACTATTCTTTAAGACACAAGAAGCAATAATTTGAAGATTCATCCGATTAATTCTAGGTGTTAACACTAGAATCATATAGATACTATCACCTTTTAAACGGATGCTTCACTTGTTCCAACTTACATAACGGATGATAATCACCCTTCAAACCAATCACTTCAGCATGACGAATATCAAATACTGTTTGTATTGCTTTTCTTGACTCCTCGATCCGGAACCCTCCTCCACTAAGTATATCTTTATAACTATCCGTGTGCAATTCTGTGAATCCACCACTGAATTCTATTTCTTCTCCGTCAATAGTCATGGACCTATAAGTTCTTATACCTCTAGCTTTCACCTCTTCTGGTAATGTATCATAGTTAATACTGAGAAACCATCTTACCCTAGCTCTATCAAATTCTAGATAACCTGCGGCTCTATCATGAGTATGGACATTCACAACATTCCTCTTTACATCACCAAATATCCATCCTAACATATCAAAGAAATGTACTCCTATATTCGTAGCAATTCCACCAGATTTCTCACTATCTCCTTTCCAGGAAGCAAAATACCAAGAACCTCTCGAGGTCTGATAAGTAAGGTCAAAGTCATATATCTTATCCTTCGGTCCTTCATCAACCATCTTCTTTACTTTGATGATACTATCGTGTAGTCTTAACTGCAGTATATTATATATGTTATTTCCTGTCTCTTTTTCAATTTCTTGAAGTGCATCAATATTCCACGGATTGAGCACTATAGGCTTCTCACAGATCACATCTGTTCCATACCTGAGACCAAATCTAATATGAGCATCATGCAGATAGTTAGGACTACAGATACTGACATAGTCAAGGTTCTGTTCATTTCCTCTTTTTATCTTTTCTAGATGTCTATCAAATCTTTCAAATTCAGTGAAAAATGCAGCTTGTGGAAAGTAACTATCAATGATACCAACTGAATCATTTTTATCCATTGCTGCTATCAAGTTATTATCAGTATCCTTGATCGCTCTCATGTGCCGAGGAGCTATGTATCCTGCAGCTCCTATTAATGCAAAATTTTTCATCTTTTCTTATCTTAATATTAATCTTATCACTTCAAATGCCTCTGCGAGATCTTCTCTAATCCTAGTACCTCTAGTTATTGCCATTGATTTTATAAATTCTGGGTTAGAGTATGCTCTTCCTTTCTGAGATTCGTATTTACCAATCGCATCTATTTTGTTTTGCAAATCTTCAGGTTCTATTGTAATGATACCATCTGACGGCAACTGGAGATTATTCCATGGCAATTCATAACCAAGTATCGTTTTAGATTTAAATGCTCTTATTGCTTCATTCGTTATAGTACTGTGATCTTGATGAATATCCATTGTTGACGGAGTAAAAACAACATCTGGGTTATATTCTTGACCTATTCGAACCATGTCTTCAAGTATCCGCTGCCGTTCCTGACCAAAATATCTTACTTTATAACCTAGCAATACTACGTTTTCAGATTTAATTCCCAGAACAGCTGTCGCATTCATCATTTCTCGACCGAGAACATCAAGGTCATATCCAGCAGGAACTGACTCTTTACAGTCAGAAAATGCTATATATTTGACCTCACATCCTTCACGGATCAATCTACTAATTGTAGCTCCACAACCAAATTCTCCATCATCCGTATGAGGAGCAAGAACAAGGGCTTTTTTAAATGGAAGTTTCATTCTTTAAGAAGTTTTCTTTGATACTGTATTATCCATAAGTTGATACTCGTCCTTAGTTTCTGGACATATTGCTATTCCTTTAGAATCAAAATGTAACCTGTGTCCAAATTCACTTACCCACCCGATTTGTTTTGATGGATTTCCTACTACAAGAGCATACGGCTTTATTTCTTTAGTGACAACGGCACCTGCACCTATGAATGCATATTCTCCAATATCATTGCCACAAACAATTGTCGCATTAGCTCCGATCGAAGCTCCTTTTTTCACTAAGGTTTTCAAGAATTCATCCCTTCTGACAACGGCTGACCTAGGATTGATTACATTGGTAAACACCATACTAGGACCAAGGAATACATCATCTTCGCATATTACTCCTGTATATATTGACACATTGTTTTGTACTTTGACATTATTACCCAGGACTACATCAGGCGAAACAACAACATTTTGACCAATATTACATTTTTTTCCAATCGTGCAGTTGGGCATGATGTGCGAAAAGTGCCAGATTTTGGTTTCTGCTCCAATTTTGCATCCGTCATCAATTACAGCTGTTTCATGTGAAAAATATTTTTTATCCATTGACATTTAATTAAAAAAACTTAACACAGCATCACTTACATACTTCACCTCCTCAACGCTCATCTCGGTATGTATCGGCAAACTTATTACCTCTTTACACAATTGTTCTGTTACAAGTAGAAAGTCTACATCAGTAAACGGTTTAAATGCCTCTTGTTTGTACAAAGGAATTGGATAATATATCATCGAAGGAATTCCTTTTTCAGATAGATAAGATTTCAATTCATCACGTCTGCCGTCCTTCACTTTTAGTGTATATTGGTGAAAAACATGCGTAGAATAAGGCATTCTCTTTGGAGTCTGAAGTTGCTCTACATTAATAAATGCTAAATCATATCGATCAGCTACCTCTTGCCTAGCACTGCAGTATTCATCAAGATGATTCAATTTAACATCTAAAATGGCAGCCTGAATACTATCCAATCTTGAGTTACATCCAATGATATCATGGACATATTTCTTTCCCTGGCCGTGATTGGCTATCATTCTCATTTTCTCACCAAGTGCAAGATCATTTGTATAGAGTGCTCCTCCATCACCATACGCGCCAAGATTCTTCGATGGATAGAATGAAGTAGACCCTATATGCGCTATTGTTCCAGATTTCTTTCTAGTTCCATCAGAAAAAATGTAGTCGCTTCCAATTGCTTGTGCATTATCTTCTATTACATAAAACCCATGTCGATCCGCCAGATTCATTATGCCTTCTAGTTCTGCATTTTGTCCATATAGATTAACCGGCACTACACATTTTGTTTTTGGCGTTAGAGCTGCCAAGACTATCTCAGGTGTAATATTAAAACTATCAGGATCTACATCTACCATTACTGGAGTTAACCCTAAAAGTGCAATCACTTCAGCTGTTGCTACATAAGTAAATGCAGGAACTATGACTTCATCTCCAGGCTTAAGGTCAAGAGCCATCATCGCAATTTGCAATGCATCTGTACCATTAGCACAAGGGATCACTACTTCAGCATTGAGATACTGCTCTAATGATTCTTTGAATCTCTTTACCGCTGGTCCATTGATAAATGCACAGCTGTCTATTACTTCTTGGATGCCTTGATCGACTTCCGATTTTATTTTTTGATATTGGGACTTGACGTCCACCATTTGAATCTTCATAATTAAAGGTTTTTCGCGCAGAGGCGCAGAGTTCGCAGAGGCCTAGGATTAAACATTAATAAGTACCTTTATAATCGTTTATAAGTCTAGTGATTCCTTTTGTCAGTAACTCTTCTCCGAAATTAATTAGCAGCCCTAATTCTAGGCTGGCTAACCTTATATATGACAATGTTATTTTTTTAAATTTTCGATGAATTTCTTCGACAGACTTCAAATCTATAAGAACTAGGTTTTCAACAATGAGGTCAGCTCTAAAAGCCTTTTCCTTTTCTATGCCATCATATGCAATCTTGATTGCTTGCTGTCTTGCAACTTGATAACCATATTTCTTAGTCAATTCATAAAAAAGAACTTCCTCATAAACTGATTCTAAAAGACCAAGACCTAGTTCCTTATATATTTTAATGCATGCACCAATAATATCCTCAGTTATTTTATCAATTCTACTCATAATTTCACAAAACAAGAGAATACTTTCAATATAGACTCTGCGATCTTCGCGCCTCTGCGCGACAATCCAAATCTAGCTTTTCTCATACATCTTATCATAATACTCCTGATATTCCCCACTCGTCACATTCTCCAACCACTCCTCATTCTCTAAATACCAATCTACTGTCTCTGCTAACCCCTTTTCGAAAGTATAATCAGGAGTCCAACCCAACTCATTCTCAATTTTACTCGCATCAATAGCATATCTGAGGTCATGTCCTGCTCGATCTGTTACATATGTGATCAATTTTTGTGAACTCCCTATTTCTCTACCTAACTTTTCATCTACTGTATCACACATGAATCTAATAAGATCGATATTTGTCCATTCGTTATGTCCACCTATGTTGTATGTTTCTCCAGCTTTCCCATTATGAAGAATGATGTCTATAGCTCGCGCATGATCTTTGACATGGAGCCAATCTCTAACGTTTTCACCTTTGCCATATACAGGCAGAGGTTTACTATTTACAATATTATTGATAAATAATGGTATCAACTTTTCTGGAAAGTGATTTGGTCCATAATTGTTACTACAGTTACTGATAACGGCGGGCATATGATATGTATGCCAAAATGATCTCACCAAGTGATCACTTCCTGCTTTTGATGCAGAATATGGGCTCCTTGGGTCATAGGCAGTTGATTCCGTAAACATGTCTGTCCCCATCTCTAAAGAACCATATACTTCGTCTGTACTTATATGATAGAATAGCTTTCCTTCATAGTTACCATTCCATGCCTGTCTTGCACAATTCAACAGATTGGCTGTTCCGATCAAATTAGTTCTCACAAAAATCAATGGATCTGTTATTGATCGATCAACATGAGACTCAGCTGCAAGATGAATTACATGATCTATTTTATACTTTTTAAATAACCCACTTACAAATGCTTCGTCCGTGATACATCCTTTCTCGAAGTTATAGTTAGGCTTATCTTCTATATCTCTTAGATTTTCTAGATTACCTGCATAGGTCAGTTTGTCTAGATTGACAATTGTATAAGCAGGATATTGAGTTACTAATCTTCTCACAACATGAGATCCTATAAAACCTGCTCCCCCTGTGATAAGTACATTCATAATATTATTAATATTTTATCTAGTTGTTTTATCTACCTTATTAGACTAAATCCATGTGCTTTTGAAGGAGCGAAAGTTCCAAAAAAGAAAGTATGAACTATACCTTCATCCAAATTATATAACATTCCAAAAATAGGTGCATCTATACCAGACGAATAGGAATATATCAGTGGATCTTCATATCGAAAACCATTAATAATCACATCTTGTATATAGGAATTTTCCACATTTATGCAGTTTGCAATTGACCAGCCAATAAGTTCGCAGCGATTGACTAGTTGAGTAGAGTAATTAGGATCTCCACCCCAGTCATTTGAAAAAAAGCTATATTGAAAATTAGAACTAAACTTTTCATCTTATAATATCCTAACAATTGATCCTTCTATTTCCCATCGGCTGTACAATGTATTTTCCACACCAGCATATGGCCCTTCTGTAATCGTTATTGGTTCTGTAAATCTCTCGCGGATCAGCCAAGCATTTCCATCTAGTTTCTCCATTACTGTCACTTCCAATATTTCACCTGTATACTCAAAACTTTTATCTTGTGAACTAGCCAATTCATTGGAAACATACCTAGCGTATTGACTTCTCTGCCCGACAGCCATAGTATTGAAATCAATCCTCGGATTGCAGTTTTTTAGGTCTGTTCCTATCAGATCACAATGCTTAGAAAACCTAATCGGGTGAGTGCTAGAAGTATTAGCACTTAATCTAAGCCGCTCATGATATATCTGATCTTTGTAAGAACACCTGAGCATGTACGAATTATTGCTCAATATTGAAAAAGATGTGAAACCTTCTTCTGTAATTTTCGTATTGATAGCCTCACTAAAAGAATCTATTGCTAGCTCTACTTTTACATTGTTTAAGAAATCTTCCTCTTGACAAAAAAGGTCGATGCACTCAGTCACATAAACATTAATCGTACCTATTACCGTAGCGTCATTGCCAACAGAAGGAGCAAGGGATTCTTCTTTATCACAACCGAACAACAAAGCTATGGCGCAAATAATTATTGCACTCATCATTAAATTCGGTATACGGCTAAAAGAACCACTCATATCACCATCCCCGCAGCAACTGTATTGTTTGTCCCTTCATCAATAATGATTACACTCCCCGTTATTCTATTCGTCCGATATGCATCTGTAAATAAAGGCTTTGTTGTCCTAATTTGAATTCTACCTATATCATTCATCCTGATCTCTTTATCTTCTTGATCTCGACTCAGGGAATTGATATCTAGTTTATACCTTACTTCTTTAATTACACACCTTACATCTTGAGTTGTGTGTTTGATTGCATATTTACCTTGTGGTTTTAATGGTTTATCGCTATCAAACCAGCAAATCATGAGATCAATGTCTTGCCCTACATCTGGTTGATTATTCTCTCTTACTATCATATCTCCCCTGCTGATATCAATATCATCTTTGAGAAGAAGTGTTACAGATTGTGGCGGATAAGCAGACTCTTGGTCTCCAGATGCACCTACTATTCTAGTCACTTCAGAAGAAAATCCAGATGGAAGTGCAACTACTTTGTCCCCTACCTTGAATGATCCACCTGCTATTCGTCCAGCATATCCACGATAATCATGGAACGCATCATTGTACGGACGTATCACTGTCTGAATAGGAAGTCGTGTATCTATGAAATTGTGATCACTCGCAATGTGGACATTTTCGAGGTAATACATAAGTGTAGATCCTTCGTACCAATCCATATGCTCTGATCGATGGACTACATTGTCTCCATTGAGCGCAGAGATCGGAATAAAACTTACATCCTTCACATCCAACTTTGCAGCAAATTGTTCAAAGTCATCCTGGATTTTATCATATTCAGCTTTATTATAATCAACAAGATCCATTTTATTTATGCATACCAAAAGGTGTGGTATCTGAAGTAAAGAAGCAATTATCGCATGTCGTTTAGTTTGTTCGACTACCCCGTGGCGCGCATCAATCAATACTAAAGCTACATTTGCTGTACTTGCTCCCGTAACCATATTTCGTGTATACTGAATGTGCCCAGGAGTATCCGCAATAATAAATTTTCTCTTTGGAGTACTAAAATACCTATAAGCTACATCAATGGTAATACCTTGCTCTCTCTCTGATTTCAATCCATCAGTTAATAAAGCTAGGTTAACTCCTTCCTCACCTCGCTTTTTACTTACACGCTCAATCTGTTCATATTGGTCTTGATATATTGATTTACTATCGTATAAAAGACGACCGATTAGCGTTGATTTTCCATCATCGACGGAACCTGCTGTAGTGAAACGTAATAATTCTGTATTCATTTGTAAATAATCTTTTTGACTTAGGCAGACTGCCTTTAAAAGTATCCCAATTTCTTTCGATCTTCCATACTCGTTTCCGATCGTTTATCATCCGTCCTTCCTCCTCTTTCTGTCATTCTAGTAGTGGCTATTTCTTGGATTATTTCCTCTACAGTTGTGGCATTGGATTCCCAAACTCCAGTACACGTCATGTCACCTATTGTTCTACATCTTACCATTTGAGTAAAGACTTCTTCATCAGGTCGCTTTTGGATGTATTCACAATCCGCAAGTAATGTTCCATCTCTTTTAAACACTTTTCTTTCGTGAGCAAAATACAGCGAAGGAAGAGGAATATCCTCTAAAGCTAAATATTGCCAAACATCTAATTCTGTCCAGTTAGATATAGGAAATATTCTGAAGTGCTCTCCCATGTGCTTGCGACCATTGAAAAGATTCCATAATTCTGGTCTTTGGTTTTTGGGATCCCATTGACCGAATTCATCCCGATGAGAAAAAAATCTTTCTTTTGCTCTTGCTTTCTCTTCATCTCTTCTAGCTCCTCCAAGAGCAGCATCATATTTCCCCTGTTCTAGCGCTTCCAAAAGAGCGGTTGTTTGTAATCCATTTCTACTGGCATTGAATCCTTTTTCTTCAGTTACCATCCCTTTATCTATGGCATCTTGAACTGAACCAATAACCAATTTCGCGCCGAACTTTTCAACTAATTCATCTCTATATTTTAATGTCTCTGGGAAATTATGTCCCGTATCCACATGCAGTAAAGAAAATGGGATTTTAGCTGGATAGAATGCCTTATAAGCAAGGTATACCATCAGAATAGAATCCTTTCCGCCTGAAAACATCAGCACTGGATTTTCAAACTGCGCCGCCACTTCACGCATAATGAAGATTGACTCAGATTCTAATTCTCTTATGTGATCAATTTGGTAATTCATAATTTTGATTTAGATCAACTGCATAGCTTCTGATACACACTCCGCTACACTTTTGTTTTCCGTTTTTAATGTCAATGTTGGATTTCCAGGAACCTCAAATGGGCTATCTATTCCTGTAAATCCTTTTATTTCTCCCGCTCTTGCCTTTTTATAAAGTCCTTTGACATCTCTCGACTCACAGATAGCAAGCGGTGTGTCTACATATATTTCCTTAAAATCATCCTGCCCGATAATACCTTTTGCCATTTCCCTAATCTCAATGGTAGGGCTAACAAAAGAACAAAGTACAATAACTCCAGAATCTAAAAACAGCTTCGCCACTTCTGCAATTCTTCTAATATTTTCTTTTCTGTCTTCAAGTGAAAACCCAAGATTCTTGTTTATTCCAGATCTTATATTGTCACCATCTAGCACTTTCACATAATGACCAAGATTAAATAATTTCCTTTCTAACCCTTCAGCTATTGTGCTCTTTCCAGAACCTGACAATCCCGTAAACCACAAGACTATTCCTTTCTGATTTAGAAGACGTTCTTGTTCTTGACGAGAAACTAAGCGATCAAATATTGGATGGACATTCATATTCATAATCTATTACTGATTCTATGGTCTTCCAATACTCTCATAATAGAATCCCATTTTTCTCATTCGGTCAGTATCGTATACATTCCTACCATCGAAGATTGCTGGGTTTACTAACAATTCTTTGACTTTATCAAAATCTGGTGTTCGAAAAACTTGCCATTCAGTTACGATTGCCAACGCATCTGCTTGATAAATCGCTTCATATTGTGTGTCACAAAAACTAATCTTATCCTGGTAAATTTGTTTTACATTCTCAATCGCCTCTGGATCGAATGCCTTAATATGCGCTCCTGCAGCCAATAAATCATCTATAATAGTTAAAGCCGGTGCTTCTCTAATGTCATCTGTATTTGGCTTAAATGCTAACCCCCAAATTGCTATTGTTTTTCCTTTTATATCACCACCAAAATAGTTAATGATTCTTTGAGATAAAATTTTCTTCTGATCTTCATTTACTGCCATTACTGAATTCAAAATTCTAAATTCATAATCAAATTCAGCCGCTGTTTTTGCCAATGCTTGTACATCTTTTGGGAAGCAACTTCCTCCGTATCCCACTCCAGGGAACAAAAATCTCTTTCCTATTCTAGAATCGCTACCCATTCCTTTACGGACCATATCTACATTGGCACCTAATTTATCACAAAGATTTGCAATCTCATTCATAAAGGTAATCCTTGCAGCTAAATAAGAATTAGCAGCATATTTCGTCATCTCTGCACTTCTTTCATCCATCATGATAATAGGATTCCCTTGCCTAACAAATGGTTCATATAGTCGCATCATGACCTCTTCCGCTCTTTTAGAAGAAGTCCCAATTACGACTCTATCAGGCTTCATGAAATCATCAACTGCCACACCTTCTCTTAGAAATTCTGGATTAGAGACAACATCAAATAAAGATTTATCAAGATTTTCGACTAATGCCGCATGGACTTTTTCTGCAGTCCCTACAGGCACCGTGCTTTTATCTACAATAACTTTATAGTCCGTTACTACTTTTGAAAGATCCGAAGCTACTTGCAAAACGAAAGAAAGATCCGCTGATCCATCAGCTCCCGGAGGTGTAGGTAGTGCTAAAAATATTACCTCTGCATCTTTTATTCCTTCTTCTAGATCTGTTGTAAAATGCAATCTGCCTTGCTTGGTGTTCCTATCAAATAACACTTCTAGGCCAGGTTCATAAATAGGAACCTCTCCATTTTTCATCCTTTCGACTTTGGCAGCATCTATATCTACACAGATTACCTGATTTCCCGTCTCAGCAAAGCATGTTCCGCTAACTAAACCTACATATCCAGTTCCTACAACAGCTATTTTCATCTTTATTCTTTACGATTTTTTTAAGTCTCTTAGCAGTCCAAATTTCGGATAAACTAAGTTCAGCACTTAATATTTTCTTGCGAAAGTCATTAAGTGCAAAGACGTATTTACACGCCTCCGGCACTGATAAGTCTGTGACTTAACCTCCGATACAACGAATTTGTTTCAATCACAATTATATTGAAAGAAACATATTTTTATAAATATTTAAGCTCGCTTTTTGAGCATTCTTAAATTACTTTTATCTATAGTCATAGCCAACTGCATACCAATAGTAATAAGTTGAACTACAAAACTGTTTTTTCCTTCTTTTTTTAATAACCTACCCCTTATTCCTGTAAGGTTTCCCCCTATTATTTCAACCTCGTCTCCGCTTTCGTATGTAAGTTCACCTACCTCAACATTTTCTATTTCACCAACTATCATTTTTAGTAAAATGATCTCAATTTCTGGAATGCTTATGATGTTTTTTCTTTGTTTGACAAATGTGATAACATACTCTGATTGAAGAACTCTTATGTAGTCTTCCTTCTTAATACACACAAAAACATGAGAGTTAATTAAAGGTACTTTATGAATCTTAACTCTTGACTTATACTTTTTCGTTTTTGTAATAAGTGGAACATAGGCAGATATACCTTTTCTAGCCAATTGGTCTACTACATACTTCTCACATTTATACTTAGTATATACAGCAAACCATTTCTCTTCTGTTTGAGAAAGATGATTTATTACGGTCGATATGGGAGTCTCCTTATGTCGCATGAGACCAAAGTAATAGCGGTTTGAAATCTAATTTTGACCAATCAATGATAGTCTCTTCTTCTGTAGAGTATGCGATATATCTTATCTTACGTTTAATGAGAGGTTCTGTTCTACCTATTAACCTAACTAGATATTCTTTATCTATATCCCCAATAAACACGAGATCGATAATCTGGCTATCAATACCTTTAGCAAACTCACCCGTAACAAAAACCTTCTGTACATCACCGAGGCGTTCTACTACACCTTCAATAATTTGGTCAAAACCAATATATTTTAATAATATGTTATGAACTTCTTTATAGAGTGGATGCTGAGTATTTGATTTAAAGAATTTTTTATTCCCTTGGAGGTTAGATGTAAGCATTCCTGCCTCCTCGAGCCTATTTAATTCTAATCTGATGCTATTGGATGACTCACCAAATTCTGATTCCAATCCACGCAGGTACCCAGTTGTCTCAGAGTTCAAAAAGAACTTTAAGAGCAGCTTTACGCGTGTTTTTGAAGAAATTAAAGTGCCAATCATAGATATTGAGTAAATATTCTACTCAAATATAAAAAACATTTAATACTTAATTGATAGTTTGAATCAACAAAATTAAAGAAAGTATACCAGTAGCCTGAGCTATTGAGTTAGAAATCACTTTACCCCAATCAATATCTTCCTTTTCTTTACCATTATTTTGCGGCTTCTCTTTAAGTTTCTTGG
>CAXBGT010000006.1:0-59534 GCA_963975265.1 uncultured Saprospirales bacterium | reverse complement strand
CCTTATCACAAAAAAGATCCGATTTCCGACCTTTAGGTTGGGAAAATTTTGGCTAATGCTCCATCCGCTTGCGGTCGGGTAGCTAAAATTTAGGATCTGTTTTACTAAGCAAAGAATTCATTCTAATTTTTTATCACTTTTACAATATATACTTCGGAATCTAATTGAATGTGTAAAACATAAACTCCAGTGGAAAGGGATGAAATATCTAGACTATTAGTCGTTATAGAATTCACACCCATAACGTAATTTCCAGATAGGTCGAAAACTTTGATTTGTTTTACTTTCTTAGTAAGATCTATTCTAAGAGACTTAAAGTTAAGTACCCCGGTAGTAGGTATAGGATAAATTTCTATAAGGTGTACATCGGGTGCATTTTTGATCTCCGTATGGGTATCTGTGAAAAACTGCTCATCTAATCCATTTTCATTGTATATAGCAATACCCCCAGTAGAGCTACCAAACCAATAGTTACCATCTTTATCTTCTTGGATAGTTGTTATATTGCCATTTACCATACCGCTATTCTCATGAGTAAAGTAACTCCATTCACCATTGTCGTAAACAGCGACTAAACCATTTAAACCTAATAATATTCTGTCCTTACTGTCTACCATTATAGACCAAAATCTAAAGTTGTTTCCATTTCCAATTGAATCAGAAGTTATCAACAACTCTGCTATGTTTTGATCTAGTTTAAAAAATTCTTTTTGTGCAAATCCATAAATTTCCCCATTTGACCTTGTAGCGAAAGTGATCGGATCATAACTAACATCCATATCAGAATGGTCCACAAGGGTCCATGTATCTGATTCATAATTATATATGGAGAGCCCATTGTAGGTCGACAGCCAAAGGTCATTCGTCTCTGGATGATTAAACTTTGAGAAATACGCACCACTTCTAGCTCCATGAATTTCATGAGGAATAACCTTCCAGCCAGTAGGACTTTGGTAATATATGTCGCTGGTATATAATTCGAGCAACCATTTGCGACCATAAATATCTATAAATACAGATACATCATTTTCATCGACTCCTTCCGCAAGGTCTGGATTAGCAACTAAAGTCCAGTCATCAGTACCTGTCTGGTAAAACGATTTGTTATCATAATTTAGATACGTAGTATCACCAAGACCAATATCAAAAGTCAAATTGATATTATTTGTTTCAAGAAAAGGAGAACTGCCTTTTTTTCTTCCCAAACAAAATCATCAAATGTTAAAATCGACCCTACTCTGTCATATTCTGACCTACCATTCTGAATCCAAATTTTTTCGTCAACAACATTCAGAGAATTAATCGAATTTGATATTAGAGCGGTTTCCGTTAGATTTATTTTACTCACGTCGTCATCTTGCACTAAGTGCAGGCCTGTTTAAAGAAACCCTACAAGAGTATTGGCTTCACTTATCGAAAATGTCTGAGGATACTTTCCTTCTATTACTTGAAGATTCTCCAAAAGTATTTCATACTCTTCTGATAATTGACCGATAAAAGTTATCAATGATCCATCAATGTAACCGATGAGCAAGGCAAAGACATCACCGTTTTCTAGGACTTGAACATCCACAATACTCATATCAGTCATAGATTCTTGTTTCCAAGTAGTTCCATCAAAGACAAATACCGTTTTACCGAGAGCTATAGCAAGTTTATTATCTATTCCTTTTACAAATATTGCATTCCAAGGATATTCGAAAGGTAGTTCTGAATTACTGTAATCAAATACAGTCAATTGTCCATTTTCAAATCTATGAATTTGGAAAATTCCAAAAGTGGCTTTAGAAATCCAAATGACCTCATTTGATTCGACATATACATCACCTATAGATAGATACTGAATTGTAGATTCCAGAGCGGTGAAATCGAAATCGGATCCATTCCAAGAATTATAGCCACTATTGCTTACCAAAAAGACATTCTGATCATTATCCAATACCATCTTTGAAATATCAATATCATAGTCAACAAAAGTACTTCCATCAAAAGAACTAAGACCATAACAATGGTTAATCCACACTATTCCTTCACCATCCACTTCTATTTCCTGTATTTGATTGCAGGCTAATCCGCTATTGAGGGAAGTATATCTTGCTATTTCCTCCAATTGGTCATTCAATTGAATAAGCCCGCCTGTTGTAGCAATCCAAATATTATTAGCATCAGATTTTATATCTCTTACATCTTCATTACTTAGACAGTTTTGCCATAGTGGACTCTGTGCTTGGATAAAGCACGTACTTGTAAAAAAGACAATTATTAATGGATATAAATGGTAAACGAAACTCAGGTGATTTACCTTGAATGAAATTGAGTTCATAATTTTTGTAGATTGTGATTATCCCAAGATACAAATTTTATTTTCCAAAGTAGGATTACTATTTTGTAATACAAAAATTTAGCGTAATCATAATTAATTGTAAAATATACGCATAATGTACACTAATACATTAGAATTGGAAATGACTTCAAAGTAGGTGATTTTCTGGATGAAATTCCTACACTTCATGATGAGACGGGTATGCTGATGGTTATTAGGAATTGAATTACGTAGCTGGAGTAATCCTTGGTGCTAATAGTAAAGAACTATTTGTCGATTGAAGTATCAGAGTTCAAATGCAAGTAGTTTTTCTTCTGCGAACTTTATAAAGGTAGAAAGCGAAAATAAGACACTACAGAAAAGGGTAAATGATTTGGAGAAACGTTTAGCTGAGATTGAGAATGTGCTTAACAAGTATAATTCACAACAGTGAATCTAAGGTTATTTCTTCTCAGGATAGAATATAGTGGAATATTCTGCAAAAAAAATTAACTGACTGAAACAATTCTCAATAACTACCTTTGTGGTTATGATAAATACGATATTATTTGACATGGATGGTGTGATATGCCACACTAACCCTCACCACTCCAAGGCTTTCCAAGCATTCTTTCAAAAACGAGGGCTGGATCCGTCAGAAGAAGAATATGCTGCACATATGTACGGTAAGAGCAATAGTTATATATTTTCTCATTTTATGGGCAGGCCAGTATCAGGAGAGGAACTCCAAGCTTATGAAGATGAAAAAGAGGGCCTATTTAGAGAGATCTACGCAGAACACGTAAAGCCGATAGATGGATACTTAGATTTTTTAAACCTCTTAGTTGATAAAAAGTATAAATTGGGAGTAGCCACTTCAGCACCGATTGCAAATATGGACCTGATATTGGATACGCTTAAAATAAGGTCCGTATTTGGTTCTACTTTAGCGAGTGAAGATGTAACCGTGCATAAACCAGATCCACAAGTATATCTAAAAAGTGCAAAAAATCTATCTGCTGACCCATCCGAGTGTTTAGTATTCGAAGATTCGCATGCAGGAGTAAGTGCTGCTATAAATGCTAAGATGAAAGTGGTTGGTGTATTGTCATCTCATTCAGCATCAGAATTACCACCATGTAATAGGCATATTCACAGATATGATGCTTCACTGATTGATTTTATTAGTGAAACCCTGTTTTGAAAGGTAGCGAAGCTGCGTAATCAAAATAGATAGTTGAACTAATCCCGTTTTTCACCAGATATTAAGTTTAACACATCGATTTTTAGGGTCCAGGGCTTAACACCATTTATTTTTTCTATAAATAATCGTAGTAATCAGTAATACAATAAACTCTCGTACGCTCCCAATCTCGAACTCCTCATCTCTTTACGGTATTGTTCATTTTTATTACTAAATGCATAGCATATTTATAAAGAACTGTATAAAGCTTTTTTCTCATTTATGATCGATTCTTACGATTGCTTATTTCTATTTTCTATTTTCGGGAAATAATGATAACTATACAATTTAATAGAAGAGCAAAAGAACTAATATGCCAAGGAAAATAAGAATGGGTATGGTTGGTGGAGGCCGGGGAGCTTTCATTGGTGCAGTACATAGAATGGCCGCCGCTATTGATGGACAGATCGAACTAGTATGTGGAGCATTTAGCAGTAATCCAGAAAAATCAAGGTTATCTGGAGAGGATTTTTATTTGGACCCAAGCCGTGTTTATGGCAATTACACTGAGATGATAGCAAAAGAAAAAGCACTACCTGCGGACCAAAGAATGGATTTCGTAAGTATAGTTACGCCTAATCATATGCACTATGGTCCTGCAAAAACCGCACTAGATAATGGATTCCATGTAGTGAGTGACAAACCACTCTGTTTCGATATGAAAGAGGCGCTAGAACTAGAAAAAACAGTAAAAGAATCTGGTCTTATTTTCGCGCTGACCCATAACTATACGGGATATCCGATGGTAAAACAAGCTAAACAAATGATAAAGCATGGCGAACTAGGTACGATCAGAAAAGTAGTAGTAGAATATCCGCAAGGTTGGTTGTCTACCCTATTAGAAAGTAGTGATCAGAAACAAGCTGCATGGCGTACAGATCCTAAAAAGTCAGGCAAAGCTGGTGCGATGGGAGATATAGGCACTCATGCTGAAAATCTGGCTGAATACATCACGGGTTTAAAAATCACCCAACTATGTGCTGATATCAGTATTATGGTTGAAGGTCGCCAATTGGATGATGATGGAAACGTACTCCTTAGGTTCGAAAATGGAGCAAGAGGAATTCTGCATGCAAGTCAAATCAGTGCCGGAGAAGAAAATGATCTCAATATAAGAGTCTATGGAGAAAAGGGTGGATTAGCATGGAGCCAAATGGAACCAAACACTTTAAAAGTAAGATGGCTTGACAAGCCTACAGAACTAAGAAGAACAGGAGTTGGACCATTGTATCCAGAATCTGAAGCACATACAAGAATACCAGCGGGTCATCCAGAAGGGTATTTAGAAGCATTCGGAAATATCTATCGAAATGTAGCAAAATGTATCCAAGCAAGAATCGATGGAGTGGAGGTTGATCCGATTTATAATGATTTTCCCACCGTGGAAGACGGAGTTAGAGGAATGAGGTTTATCGATAAGGTGATTGAAAGTGGGAATACGGAAGAAGTGAAGTGGGTGTCGATGTGATGAGTGGAGGAAAAAGGGCAGGGAGGAGAGCTATCTAGATTCCATTCCCTAGCCCCTGCGAAGGGGATATTAGGTCTGGGATCGGGCATAGCATAGCTGCTTATCATTTGATAGCAAAAGCCAGAGCCATGTCACGCTCACTACTGCAGACATACAGTCATATGACGTTAAACCAGGTGGTGGACGAACATATTCCAATTAGAAAACAGTAAATTAATAACGTATGCAAGATCTAAATTATAAAACCCTAAAAAATAATATAAAGACAGTTTTAGATTTAGTGAGTGATGAATTGGATACTGTGATCGTAAATAGGGGGTAGGAAGGATGTGGTTATCTTTTCTTTAGAAGAACATAGCAGTTGGTAGAAAAGGGTAAATATATTGTAACCAAAGGTAAATAGTAAAAGGTTAAGTAGGTTTATCAAGGAGATAGAAAAAGGAATCCTCTAAGCAAGATTAGTAGCGAAGAATAAAAAAGTAATAACAATCATCAAAGACTAAAAATGAAAACAATAAAAGGTCCAGCAATATTTCTAGCTCAGTTTATGGGTGACGAAGCGCCATTCAATAGTTTAGAGAATATCTGTCAATGGGCAGCGGATCTAGGGTATAAAGGCATACAAATTCCAACCTGGGAATCAAGGTTGATTGATCTCAAGACAGCGGCGGAAAGTAAAACCTACTGTGACGAATTAAAGGGGAAAATCGCTGAATATGGTCTTGAGATCACAGAACTTAGTACGCACCTTCAGGGTCAGTTGGTCGCTGTGAATCCAGCTTATGACGCAATGTTCGATGGATTTGCTCCAGACGAAGTAAAAGGAAAACCAGCCGAAAGGACAGAATGGGCAAAACAACAGTTAAGATATGCTGGATCTGCTAGCCAGCACTTAGGACTTAAAGGACATGCAACATTCAGCGGAGCACTACTCTGGCAAACTATGTATCCATGGCCACAAAGACCAAATGGACTGGTAGAAAGAGGATTCAAAGAATTAGCTGATCGTTGGATGCCGATCCTTAATCACTTCGATGAATGTGGCGTGGATGTGTGTTATGAAGTACATCCAGGAGAAGATTTGCATGATGGTGTGAGTTATGAAATGTTCCTCAAAGAAGTAAATAACCATAGGCGAGCTTGTCTCCTTTATGATCCAAGTCATTTTGTATTGCAACAACTAGACTACCTAGAATATATAGATATTTACCACGAGCGCATCAAGGCATTTCATGTGAAGGATGCAGAATTCAATCCGACGGGAAGACAAGGTGTATATGGTGGATATCAAGGCTGGGCAGATAGAGCAGGAAGATTTAGAAGTCTAGGCGATGGTCATGTAGATTTTGGAAGTATTTTCACTAAACTATCTAAACATGGATTTGATGGGTGGGCTGTAATGGAATGGGAATGCTGTATAAAGTCACCAGAACAAGGAGCGAGAGAAGGAGCACCATTCATCAAAAACCATATTATAGAAGTCACTGAAAAGGCTTTCGATGATTTTGCTGGTACAGAAGTGGACAAGGGGTATTTGGATAAACTATTAGGATTGTAATCAAGGCAAGATCTAAATAATTTATCGTTCTCAGATACAAACCGAGAACCAATTTCGTCATTATATCATTAATCATATTGAATTGTTTAAGAGCTAGCTCATCACGGATCTTTGCATGTTGTAAACTCTGCTCTTACGGTGGGGGATTGGAGCTCTTGGGTTTCAATTTTTTCACTTGTAGTTATGTAAGAGACGGTAAGAATTTTAATATAGCAATAAAAAAGAGCCCGCTCTGAGCTAATCAAAGGAACTTTAATGCAGCACATGAATTTACTTTTTGTTATACTTTTTTCAACCTTAATGACTGTGTCACCAGTAATTGATGCGCACGAGTTTCATTTGAGTAAGAGTACAATTAATTATAATACCAAGGATCAATCTCTACAGATTACGATGAATATGTTTATCGATGATCTGGAGTTGGCGCTACAGCCAACAGCTGGTGATACACTAAGAATATGTACCCAAAAGGAAAAGGCAGATGCAGAAAGTAGCATACACAAGTACATCCTAGAGCACTTAAAAATAGAGATAAATGGTCAATTAATGATTCCCGAATTCTTAGGTAAAGAACAATCGGATGACCTTGCAGCTGTTTGGTGTTACCTAGAAGTGAAGGGGATTCCTATATTTTCGGAAATGCTAGTCACTAATAATATCATGATAGAACTGTACGATGATCAAAAAAACATGACAAATATCCAGCTGGACAAAGAACGAGTCGAAGATATTCTATTCACTTCAAAAAAGACTTTAAAAGAGATAGAAATGTATGACTAAATTGATTAATAAGATATATACACTTCCTATCAAGCTGTATCAGTGGCTTATATCTCCTATTCTTGGCCCGACTTGTAGATATAGTCCTACATGCTCGCATTATATGCTACAGGCTATCGATGAATGGGGAATTCTTAAAGGAACATGGATCGGTATGAAACGTATAGGAAGGTGTCATCCTTGGGGAGGACATGGAGATGATCCTGTGCCGAAGAAGAAATGATGTGTACGACATTAATGACACCTTTCATTTATTTAGGTGCTTGTGATAAAATCTAATTTTGAACGAGTAATCATATACGTGAAGAAACATAAAGAAGGAAAGCAAGAGGTTAAAAGGTCATTTTATGCTTTTTAAATTACAGTAATGGGCTTATATTTTCTATCCAATCGAAACCAAGTATGTAAGCCTAATGGTGATTACAATTTATCTCGGGAACAAGGTATTTTAATAGCAACAAATCTTACGACGGATGCTACCAAATATACTTGATACTACCATACGGAAATTTGACATACAATTTTGATTTTGAAATTCCTTTTTATATCACGGGTGAAATTGAAGTCTCATTGATTGCACCCAATGCGTGTTTTACTGATACGTTGCAGCATGTTTTTTTAAAATGCGATTTAGAAGAAATAGCACTCAAGGTAAACATTCAAATATATCCTAACCCAACGCACCGCTCTACTGTATTTGAAACGTCAAAGGGTGTAGACAATCTTTTTATTTATCATGATTTAGGTGAAGAGGTTCTCGGGTAGTCAAACTTAACTTCAGGTGGACATATTATCAATTTGGAAAGTTTGGACACAGCTTATTGTTTGTTGAGAGTTAGAATTGGAGATCAAGTGATTTATGAAACATTTATTTTTTTAGATAAAATTATCAACTATCAGAAGACCAATTTTTTTGAAGAGACCTTCAGACAAATATTTATCTGATAATGACCTTCTTAAAAACAACATAATACATGATTCAAAAGGGCTATGGAACTATCGGAGAAGCATTATTTTATAAAAACACCAATCTGAATTCCTACCTTTACACTACCTAATCAAATAATAACAATGAGGCCAGGGCCTTATCTAAAATCGTAATGATGAAAAAAGTATATATAGTTTCAGCAGTTCGTACTCCTATAGGCAGTTTCGGTGGATCATTATCTTCGCTAAGTGCACCTCAATTGGGAAGTATAGCAATCAAAGGAGCACTAGAAAAAGCAAAGGTAGATTCTGCAAATATCGATGAAGTATACTTCGGTAATGTGTGCCAAGCAAATGTAGGTCAAGCACCAGCAAGACAAGCGGCATTGGGAGCGGGCATAGGCAATAACGTGCCATGTACAACAGTAAATAAAGTTTGTTCGTCGGGGATGAAGTCAGTAATGTTTGCTGCACAATCCATAATGCTTGGACATGCGGATATATTAGTAGCGGGAGGTATGGAGAGCATGTCTAATATCCCATATTATATGCCAAAAGCAAGGTGGGGCTATAAATTTGGAGGTGGAGAATTAGTAGATGGATTACAAAAAGATGGGCTAGTAGATGCTTACAATCACTTAGCAATGGGTACATCTGCAGATGCTACAGCAGTTAAATATGATATAACAAGAGAACAACAAGATTCATTCGCTATCCAATCTTATGAAAGATCTGCAGCAGCAACAGAGGCGGGAAGATTCAAAGATGAAATAATCCCAGTAAATGTACCACAAAGAAGAGGAGATGATCTCATTATAGCGGAGGATGAAGAGTACAAAAAAGTAAGATTTGATAAAATACCATCACTAAGACCAGCATTTAGTAAAGAGGGAACAGCTACCGCAGCCAACTCTTCTACAATAAATGATGGAGCTTCGGCAATCATAGTTGCAAGCGAAGATGCGGTTCAGAAATTTGGATTGACTCCAATAGCTGAGATATTAGCATTCGCGGATGCAGCCCATGAACCAGAGTGGTTTACAACGGCACCTACCCTAGCGGCCCCCAAAGCATTAAAAAGAGCCGGTCTTACAAAGGACGATGTTGATTTTTTCGAGGTAAATGAAGCTTTCTCTGTAGTTACACTAGCATTTAATAAAGAGTTGGGAATATCAGAAGATAAGGTAAATGTGAATGGAGGTGCAGTATCTCTTGGACACCCGCTTGGAGCATCAGGTGCGAGAATATTGACAACACTTAATCACGTACTTCACCAAAATGATGGTGAAATCGGATGTGCTACGCTCTGTAATGGCGGCGGCGGTGCAAGTGCGATTGTCATCAAAAAAGTATAGAACAACAGCCTTAGAGGCAAACATAATAGATAAGCCAGAAATCGCGTCAGTGGTTTCTGGCTTACTAAAAAGCACGAATTATTTTAAATCCAAACACTTATGAAGTTTTTCCACTTCGTTTTTTTATTTTCTTTCTACTTGTTTCTTTCATGTAATTCTTCGCCAGAACTCACTAAAATGAGCGACAAAGAGTATGTAAAAAGAGCAGTGAAAAACGATTTTCCATCTCCAGATTCTATTATTATAAGAGATATTGTTGGGAATATCATGACAAAAACTGAAATGATAGCAATGTATGAGCAAGGTGGTTTAACTACTGACTTTTACAAGAATAATAAAGGGGAAATAGTGGAAGCTATCGTTAGGAAAAGTACTCCAGCTGACCAAGAGCTGGAAGCTGAGATCAATAAAAAACTCAATGCCGCACCGGCGGTTACAGTATCCCAAATTAATTGTGACAATGTCATTTCTCTACTGGATGAAGCGTACAGAAGAGACCAAGAAATACGAAAAGAAGGTGTAGAATATGATGAAATGGCAGATCATAAAAATCTTGAGTTGGTAATTAGTATTGATCAAATATGTGAATTACCTGAAGGAATAGAAAACGAAAAGCAGATCAATATTATCTGGCTAATTATCCAACATAGTAAAGCTGAATATAGAAAGAGATACATCGACTACTTTGTAGATGCAAATGAAGATGGAGCTATTGATGCAGGTTCAATAGCATTGATGATGGATAGAATGGCAATGGATGATGGAAAGCCTCAGGTTTATGGTAGTCAACTGCTAGGAGGTAAATTATACAATCTCAGAGATGCATCTACAGTCGATCAGCGAAGGGCATCTATGGGGTTAGGACCATTGGAAGAATATCTTGAGAGGTTTGGGGTTTCATTTGATGTTGTGCAAGAATAGGATAACTTAAACAGGATTTTAAGAAACAGTGAATAAAGAAAAAGCTAATTTTGCGCTATGCTGAAAAGATTAGAAATACAGAATTATGCCATTATCGAATCCCTAGAATTAGATCTTACGAAGGGTCTTTCGATTGTAACAGGAGAAACAGGTGCTGGTAAATCCATATTACTTGGAGCACTTGGTCTCATCATGGGGAAACGAGCAGATTCAAAAGTACTCTACGAAGCAGATAAAAAATGTGTGGTGGAGGCGGTCTTCGACGTATCGGAATATAATATCCAATCGATCTTCGAAGCGGAAGGGATAGATTATGAGAAAGAAACAATCATTCGCAGATTGATCTCCCCTAACGGGAAAAGTCGGGCATTTATAAATGATGAACCTACTACTCTTTCTGTTTTAAAAGCAATAACAGATAACTTAGTAGATCTTCACCAACAATTTGATATGTTGGATCTTCATAGTGTATCTTTTCAGACAAAAACAATAGATGCATTAGCAGGAGTAATCGATATGGTGGATGATTATCGTACTGATTATGTAAAGTATTCAAAGTCAAAAAGAACATTGGCTTCTCTAGAAGAAAAGCATAGAAACGCCAATCAAGAAATGGATTTTCTCAATTTCCAAATGAAAGAATTCAATGATGCGGAATTAATTGATGGGGAGCAAGAGGAAAAAGAAAAAACACTTGACAAACTTACAAATGCAGAAGATATCCAAAGGGTAGGAAATATGATCCTTCACCAACTGGACGAAGATGACTCAAGCAGTGTAGACACTATCCAAACCCTGCTCAACGAATTATCTGGTGTGATGGATTCTGATGAGAAACTAGCCGAATTATACGAGCGACTTACCAACATCCAAGAGGAAATGAGAGACATCGCCAAAGAGGCTGGTCATATCGCTGAAATCACAGAATACGATGAAGGTATAATCGAAGAACTCAATGCACGGTTAAGTCTTATATATAGGTTACAAAAAAAGCACAATGTTGATAACTTAGAAGAATTAATAAAAATCCAGGATAATATCTCCACTCAATTATCAGGATTCGGAGATATTACTCAAGACATAGAAAGTTTACAAAACAGCATCACAAAACTAGAAACCTCGCTGGTTAAGAAAGCGGAAGTGATTTCTAAAAGACGGAAGAAGACAGCTCCAGAATTTGAGAAAGCTGTTCATGAAATGTTGATTCCTCTCTCTATGGAGAATGCTTATATCAAAGTGGACATTGCACCATTAGAAAAGCCAGGACCATCAGGAATGGATCAGATTACCTTCCTTTTTGCACCTAATAAAGGAAGTGACTTCAAGTCTCTAAAAGATATAGCTTCTGGAGGTGAAATATCAAGATTGACACTGTGTATTAAGTCATTAGTGGCAAACGCAATGACACTTCCTACTTTGATATTTGATGAAATAGATACTGGGGTGTCTGGTGAAGTTGCTTCTAGAATGGGAGAAATCTTGTCAGGATTAGCGGATCAACATCAGGTGATATCAATTACACATTCTCCTCAAATTGCGGCTAAGGCAGATCGTCACTTCTTTGTGCATAAAAACGATCGCGAAGATCGTACAGTCACTGCGATCAAAGAACTAGACAAAGAAGGACGAATTATAGAAATAGCTAAAATGTTGAGTGGAAATCCACCTTCTGCTGCAGCAATAGAGAATGCTAAAGAGTTAATGAAGTAAATTAGTACATTCGGTGAACTTCATACCTTTAAATCTTTTCTACAATACGAAAATCCTTATAAATTTGAAGCAACTTTTAAAAAAAAAAGCATAAATTAAGCAAGGATGGTCTTAAAAAGATCACAGTATTGTAGAAAAGCACCATAAATCACTAATTTGCCTCAGAGAGGTAAACGACGATGCCGAATTCTAAATGGAGCCTGAGTTGTTATTAATGTAATGACAACTATTCCTCTTCCTCGGATTGTGGAATAACAGACAAAACCTTAGTCTCCTCCTCTATTCTTTCTTCTCCGATTGAGTTTTCAGGCACGGCGATATCTTTCGTTTTAGGTAGATCCTCAATAGATTTCAGGCCGAAGTAGTCCATAAACTTTGTAGAGGTAGCATATACTAAGGGCCTTCCTGGTCCGTCACTTCGTCCTTCAATTTCTATAAGTTCTTTTTCAAGTAGCTTTTGGATGCTATAGTCACAGCTTACTCCTCTTATTTGCTCCAGTTCACTCTTTATGACGGGTTGTTTGTAAGCGATTATGGATAGTGTTTCAAGAGCAGATTTAGATAGTTTCTTTTTGGTAGACTGCTTCAGGTATGTGGCTACGGTATTGTAATAAGCCCCTTTGGTCATAAACCTGTACCCATTTGATATTTCTACTATTTCAATAGCAAAACCCTCACTTTGATATTTTTCTTTTAACTGATCAATTGCAAGGAGTAATTCTTCCTTTTTCAGTAGGGTAGCAAATTGTTCGTCTAAGCAGTTTTTGATCTCTTTGAGACTCATCGATTGCTCAGAGATAAAAATAAGTGCTTCAATATGGTGGGTTAATTTATCCAAATTAAATCTATTACAAATGGTTCTAATTCTCCAAAAATACAAAAAGCCCTAGCAAGAGCTAAAGCTTCGTGTATTTGTATTTATTTTTATGTGAGTTCTCAGAGTTCTATCCTGGAACACCATTTTGGTTTTTGTAGTAAATCCAAATCAACATGATTATGAACAATGCTAAAAAAAGAGCTCCTTTTCCTACACATCCTCCTTTTTTTCCGTAGTTATGATTATCTGCCATTTTATGATCTATTTTGTCAATGTACCACAAAGAAAATGCATTTAATCTTATTTGTAGGTGTTATGAGCTAAAAAAATTATTTGGTTGCACTTTTTTCGGTTGAATTGTAGTAAACAACAAGATTTAGTTATCTATTGTGACCCCAATAGACCTTTTACTGATGTTTCCATCATTATCTTCAACCTGAATTGTAATGTTGAAGTCTTGTTCTTTAGTTGTTGACATATCAAACTCATAAGAAATATGATAAAAAGGCAGATGAATATTTTTTTCGTCTTGAAAATATTCAAAGCCTGACGCAGAGGTAAGGGTAATTACATAAGAATCAACTTCTTGTTCGTCCCAGATATTTACATCCACAAGGAAAACCTCTCCCGATGCTATATTATGAAATTGATGAGGTGAAATCAACTCAATTCCAGGTGGATTGATCGTCTGTTTTTGACACGAAAATAATAAAATCAAGCATCCTATAAATAGGATGCCCGACTTGAGGTAATTCCTCCTCATTGCAAAAGAATTGTAAGGTATAAAAGAGTGTTTTTGGAAAAAGAGAAGGTAATTATCCCTGTCTCTTTTTCTTCGTCACAAAGTATGTAACTTTCTTTATGAGTATACCATTAATATAGTGGAATAACTACCTAATATTAGCAATTATGACCCAGAAAGGGAAGGAGGTTTACAAAAACAAGAAGTTATAGAAGGTTAATGACAAACCTTTAGCAGACGGTAAAGTAGGTGTCAATTAAAATGGACAATATGAATTTTTAGAAAGAGAAAAAAGTGAATTAATCCAACTTAACGATTCTCTTGAAAACCTGCTGACCATTTAGGTCGATATTGAGTATATATATTCCATTTTCTAAAAAGGATAAGTCAATATAACGATCGTGCTGTTTATTATTGTGAGAAATTAGAGAACCATTAATGTCAAATAAGGAAAAACGAAACGCTTCGCCAGATTCAATATTTAGTATGCCAAATGTAGGGTTAGGGTATACTTTTATTTCCCTTTGGGAATTAACATTTCCCGTGTTTACGGAACAGCCCTCTTCCTTAAAAGATACAGAAACGGTTGTTATAATAGGACATCCTTGCTCGCTAGCGCTTTGGAATGAATATACCCCTTCATCAAATATTATTGTTCCAAAGAGAGTATCTTCTTGGCATATCAAAGTATCGGTTTCAATAAAAACAGTATCGATTAAATTAAGATTCAAAATCCTTAATTCGATGCACCCTTCCGGTGAAAAAGTAGTATCGATATATTGGCCTTGTTCGGCATATCCTAAGAAAGACAAACCATCACAGATTGTTACATCGATGGTATCTTTATCAATAAGTATAACTTCTATGTCTATAGTAACGATAGAATCACATCCAAGAATACCGACTAATGTATCTTGATAAATTCCCATTTCATCATATCCTTCGTACTCTTCACCTTGACAGATAGTAATAGAAAGGTTGCTGTTTATTATTGGATTAATTGTTAGATCTAAAAACAAGATAGAATCGCAACCATTTGAAGCAATTAATGTGTCTGCGAATGTACCACTGGTTGTATACCCCAGATATTCGTCTCCGTCACAAATATCGATTGTGAGAGTATCAATAATTAGAGGTGCTATAAAAATAGAAGAAAATAGTATTGAATCACAACCATTTATAGTTTGGAAAGTATCTAACGTGCTAGAAGTTACATCTATTCCGTTATACGATTCACCAAAACAAAGATCTATTGCAATGGAGTCATAAAAATTAGGATTTATTGATAGATCTACAATTACGACCGAGTCACACATCTCTCCAATAGCAAAAGTATCAGCATACATACCTGCTACCCCATATCCAAAAATAGAATCTCCTTCACAAAGTTGTACGAAGATAGTTGTGTCCTTGGAAACGCAGTTCGGGCTGCACTGTATGATGGTCACAAACAGATCAGTATTGGGTTGAATACAGCCATCTTGATCCGAAAGCGTAATGTCAAGAACTCCACTATTCAGACCTATAAGATCGTCACCATTTATAACAGCTAATTCTGGGTTAGACAATGTGATTACATACTCACTGTATGCTGATACATCCAAAGTGTCATTCACACAGATTTGTGCATCTAGTATTTCAAAATTTCCCAAAGGGTTTACATTTACAATACTATTTGCTATTTGTTGACAGCCCCCAACATCTGTAACGGACACAGAATAAACACTTGTGACCCCAGGACAAACTAATATAGCAATAGTAGTAGAATCATTGTCCCACAAGTAGGTATATGTCCCACTTTGAGGTTGTACACCAATTGTAGTGCAAGCCTCAGAACAAAGTGTGTCTTGTTCTCCATTGATAATAGGTATGAATGAGGGTATTAATAGGACATCGAATGTTGTGGAATGAGAGCAAACTAAATCGCCAATAGTAGATATTACGATAAGTGTATAAGAACCATTACCAACAAATATTGATTCTGTATCATCGAAGAAAACTCCATCTTTCTCCCATATATATGTATTTGTTGCACTTGGGTTCAAAAATGAGTTACTAGAACTGAGTTCTACTAAATCATTTGTACAGTTGACCTCTGATGGTCCATCAATGACAGCGACGGGAGTAATATTTAATATACTAAATGAGATTATACTATCACATCCATTTTCTGAGCTTTCTAGTATGACTTCATAAGATCCATTTTCTATATAGGCCTCTCCATCAATTATAAAGGGCTCGTCATCACAAACTAGGATTTCCCCTAGTGAAGTGTCAGATGTTTCATTAAAAGATACTGCTGTAAAATCAAAAGAAGGACATTCCATTTCATCTATTAATTGTTCGGCTCCGAGGCCATCTGTTTCGAAAGTTGTTCCACCTATCGAAGTTGACTCTCCTTCACATAATGTAAGATCTGAGGTTGATATTTGTGACGTTCCTTCTGGTCCAATATACGAACAGCATTGATTATTACTAGAGGGCATCATTGCAGTATAACCTCGGTTTGTTGTATTGCTTCCTCCTAAACTATTATTGATAATATCGTATGAACCAGATAAAATCAAAGATCCGTCAAAATATACCTCATAGGCGGTAGTAAGAGGTTTCCATATAAAATCTAAATCATGTGAAAGTCCATCTCTTAGGTCCCCGTTATTGACATCCACTGGTCCTGCTATCACATTAAGTCCGACCGCACCATTGACGCTAATTCTACAGAAATTATTGGTCCCGACATCTTCGAGGTTCAGTTCTATGATAAATGATTCTGTGAGATTGGTGGTAAAAACGTCTTCGAAGCTGCCGGCATCAAAACAACTTGTAGGTGCAAAATTTGAATATGCCATAGTCAATCCTTGATCATTGACAGTGTTACTAAATGGCTCTCCAAAAAGAACTTCTGCTCTATGGTTTAAAGATTGGCTGAAATTAACCATGTCCGGTAGCCATGCTAATGCACTTCCTCCACCTTCAGCTTGAAAAGTAAAACAAGCATCTGGCAACCCACTATCATCAGCGGCACAATAATAGTCAATACTAGGTAGTATTTCGAAATCAGGTAAAACGCTATTCAAATACAAGTCAAAAGAGGACAGGCCCGTATCGGACCATATTTTTAAGTAATATGTGCCTCCTTGTTCCAACCCCGAAATTTCCATCTGGGGTAAATCGTTGGTGCAGGTACCTCCGACATAGCATAGTACTTGAACAAGGTTACTACAGTCGCCATTATATAACGCAACATTGGCTTGCTCCATAGAAGTAGAATTCATGAGGAGAAATAGTGGTGCGTCACTGGTCACAGAAATCTGTAGCCAATAGTCAGGACTGCTTTCGTCAATACAAAAAGCAGAAGCAAGGCCAGAATATGAAGAACCAGAAGCATCGTAATTAACATATGAAGGTTGCAGATTGGCGAGGGTCGCAACACAAGGATCATCTCCATCGAGCAAATATGCGGTTTGTGCAAACACAAAAATAAGAAGTAGAAGTTGTTTCATAAAGGTTGTTTAATGTTCAATAACCAAGCAACAGGTAACAGACCTTAGCTCATTCTACTTATCTCTAATCTAATAACCTATTTAATTATTGCCAAGCTAAAATACGAAAAAATGTTTATCGGTACAAACGAGCCATCTATAGGGTGTGAAGGACAAATTGCACAGAAAGAACTGTAAATTTGTCTATTGCTTTATGTAAAAGTGTCTGCACACCTACGAGGTGTCTGACACTTACCTGTCTGTGGCAGCTTTTGCAATTGTTCGCACAAGTTCAATAAGTCAGGCACTCTAAGGATGTCAGACATGTCGGCTTTTCTAAAACGGAGGAGTGCATAACGCCGAAAAGTACATTCATAAACCAACGAGATGTTAGGTAATCCTTTTATTAATAGAGAAGTCAAACCTGTGGAGAAATGGCAGCCTAGATGAAACTAAGGCCCTCTCACAATGGCTAATTTCTTGGATTAAAACAGCCACTGATGAGGAACTTGGGTGTATTGAAAATGGTTACTTCCCTTCTTGTTGTCAATATCGAAAAACGATTCAGCGATGCTATCAGTTTTGCGAATCAGCAAAATTTATAAGAATTAATAAAGGGTAGTTTTACATCAATGCGATAAAAAAGAAATGAGGGGATGGAGCTTAACCACCTATTTCTTGGATTTACTTTTTTGTATAAAACAAAAAAGTGGGACTTCGTCAATCGACAAAACCCCACTTTTAAAGCCTTATAAATGATAAATTAACTTATTTATCTTCTACTTCTTTCAAACTTTCTTTTACTTCTGATTCAATACTTGCTTTTGCATTATTGAACTCTCTAATTCCCTTTCCTAGGCCTTTCATAAGCTCAGGTAATTTCTTACCACCAAACAATAAAAGAACAATAAAAGCAATTACTAACATTTCCGTCATTCCTGGCATACCAAAAAGCATATTTATATATAACATCATTATTATAATTTTATAGTGCAAAAATACATCAAAAAATCAACTCCTTGAAGTTATGTTTGTCATATTTCGATGTATGAACACTATTGTTCTACCGAAATTTATTTTTTTAGACCTATTTCTCTTAATCTTTCGTCAAGATATTCGCCCGCAGTTATGGATTCATAGGCTTGTGGTCTCTCTTCTGTTATACATGATTCTAAACAGTTTAAAGAAACAGAACCTTTCGGGTGCAAGAAAAAAGGGATCGAGAGTCTTGGTACATGCCATTGCTCTTTTGGAGGATTTATTACCCTATGCGTAGTGGATTTTAAATAGTTATTTGTCAACCTCTGAAGCATATCACCGACATTGATCACGATTTCATCTTCTTCTGGAGTGATATCGAGCCATTCATTATCTGCATTGAGCAATTGTAAACCACCCGCAGATGCTCCTACTAGAAGTGTTATGAGATTGATATCCTCGTGCTGTTCGGCACGGATAGCACTTCTCGGTTCCTCAGTGATTGGTGGATAATGAATGGATCTCAGGATACTATTTCCATCATGAATTCTGTCTGTAAAGTAGTTTTCTGGAAGGTCCAAGTGCAAGGCAATTGCTTGCAATAGGTGACCTCCTGCTTCTTCAAAACCCTTATACAAATCTTTCCCTTTGTCGTAAAATTCAGGCGTTTCTTCTGTATATACATTATCAGGATATTCATGTTTGAGAGGATGATCTTTCGAAACCCATTGACCAATCTGAAAAAATTCTTTCAGGTCTGCCACTTTGCTTTGCTTAGCATGTTCTGTACCAAAAGAAGTATATCCCCTTTGTCCGGCTAAACCATCAAGTTTGTACTTACGCTTCAACGAAACAGGCTGGCTAAAGAATGTTTTTGATTCATTGTAGAAGCCATCTACTAGGTCTTTGGGGATACCATGATTTTTGACCCCGACGAAGCCTACTTCATGGAATGCTTTTCCTAATTTGTCAACGAAAGCTGAACGTTCTTCTTCGCTCCCATGAACAAATTTTGATAAATCAACTGTAGGTATTGTTCTATTTGACATGTATATTATGTTTTATACAAGCAACCAAGACTTGTATTCAGTTCAAAATTAATAATATTAAAATAACAAATTTTGTTCCATTTTTGTCGAGAAATATTGAGTAAGGGTGATTCATACACCATTTCTGTTTGAGAATATCCACAAACCTTATGCAACTTTATAGGAATAGAGATGTTCTGACTGCTTCTAAATTTCTTGAATGGCATTCATAAAACAACTTAAAAATCGACAGTTAATTCTTTTTACTTTGGCTCTTGTCAATTTTATACACATAGTAGATTCTATGTTGATTATGCCATTGGGTGATATATTCATCAAAGAATTTCAGATAAGTTCTGGTGAATATAGTCTCTTAGTTTCTTCATATGCCTTGGCTGCGTTTTTCTCAAGTTTAATTGGTGTTTTTTACTTAGATCGCTTTGATAGAAAGACTGCACTACTGTTTATTTACTTAGGTTTTGGTGTAGGCACAATAGCTTGTGCATTTACAGATAGCTACGCTCAATTGGTGGCTTTGAGAGTGTTTACAGGCTTTTTTGGTGGCATGATAGGCGCGATGGTTCTTTCTATAGTTAGTGATCTTTACAAGTTCAAAGAGAGAGGGGCAGCTATGGGTATTTTATTTGCTGCATTTTCAGCGGCTTCAGCTTTGGGCATTCCGATAGGTATTTACTTAGCGGCAAAAAGTAGTTGGCATCTTCCATTTATCGTAATAGGAGTAATTGCACTTCTAATCGCTGGTTTTATTGCAGTTATTTTTCCGAATATGACTTCTCACCTTAGTGAACAAGATAAAGAGATCAATTTTAAAAAAACAGTGAAAGCCATCACTTCTGATCCTAATCAATTAAATGCTTTGTTAGCTGGATTTATATTGGTTTTAGCTCATTTTATGATTATACCTTTTATTTCTCCTTACCTTATGGCTAATGTTGGACTTACTCAAGAGGAGATTGCGCTTCAATTCTTTTGTGGAGGAGTTGCTACTGTTATTTCTGCACCACTGATTGGGAGGATGACTGACAAGTATGGTGTAATGAAGGTGTTTTCAACGGTAATGTTTTTATCATTTATTCCCACTGTGTTGATTACAAACCTGAATATCGTTCCGTTATGGGTAGCGATTAGTTTTACAACTATGTTTTTTGTGTTTGCTAGCGGGAGGATGATATCCCCGAACACGATTATAACAGCAGCTGCCAGTCAAGCTAACCGGGGAAGCTTTATGAGTATTAAATCAGCATTACAACAATTGGCTATAGGTTTGTCTTCATTGATAGCTGGCCAAGTAATATTTATTGGAGATGACAACATATTTCATAACTACCATTGGGTAGGGGTAATATCTATTGTCTTCGGAGTATTTAGTATTTTCTTGGTGAGAAAAATAAAAGTAGCTAAAGGAAATTGATATTTATCTAGTACTCTTACTAATGAAAGTTGGTACACTTGTTTCTGGAAGTAATAACACGCCATCAAATCTTTTTGATGGAATGAAGAAAACTTTTCCTCCTGCTTCCGGTTCGTATCCATTTATTTGATTGTGGAACCATTCAGTTTGACCAGCCTGATATTTGGGCAGATTCACAAAAACGCCACTTTGATTTATATCAAATAATGTTTTTTCAATAAACCCCTCTTCGTTAATATCAAACGGTTGATTTGTCTTTTTCCAGTGAGCAAAAATGTTCCCTTTTTTACAATACATTCCCATTGCATAATAATCATCTCCAAACTCTTCTACTAGGTAATGGCCCATCCACTTGATGTTGTCTCCTTCGCCTGCTGATTTTTCGATTCGTCCATTGTGACCCCACAGAATGATTTTCTTATCCGAATACTCTGTTTTTATTTGATTGATTACGTTTTCTGCCATCAAACTATCTCTAAGTGCGAGGCCAACATTGTTTGCTTCTCCAAAATCAATATCTGAGGACTTATGTAGATAGTCTAAAGTATGAAGTAGTATATCTAGCTCTTTCTTAGTTGCTATTTCTTTTTCTAAAAATTCTTCCCGATTATCGTTAAGGACCAATATGGCTAAATCAATTCCTGCGAATGATTTGTTTTTGTGATATTGGAATTCAAAACTATCTTTAAGACGAAACAAGGTGTTAAATGACTCAATACCAGAAGTTATACTGTCTTGGATAATTTTGATTTCTACCCTATTAATAGTATTCCCCAGTTTGAAATTGAAAGCATTTCCAGATATTTTTGTATCATATCCAGTGTATATTAACTTATCGTCTGTTTCACTTTGGTCCTTTATATATTTGAAAAGCGGACTAAATTCTTCACTTCTAGAATTCTTATTGAGACTGTTGCCTTTTGTTTCAGCGCCATCATCAGAGAGGTTTATGTTTTCCCAGCAGATCTTTGCATCTCCATAACCAGCATCCATGATAAACACATCATAGTCAAGCTCATCATGTAAATACTGTACCATTTTACCTTTAAGTGATTGTAAATCACCGTATCCGAGAGATGACTCTCCTAGTGCAACAATTCTCTTACCTTTGAGTGCTTCTTTCAAGAAAGAAAAATCCGGGTTCTCTACGTCGTATATATTCTCTTTGTATTGATTAGATGAGTTACAAGAGAGAATAAACACGCAAAAGACGATTGATAAAAAGTTAATGAAAATTCTCATTAAGATCTAATTTTTGAAATTGAAAATTGAATCGATTACTGTTTTTGCCGAAACAAAAATCACATCTGTACCTACTGAGGTTACAGGACTATCATCTTCTAATTCTAAAGTGTCTTCTACAAAAGCTAATAAATCTTCTTGTTCGTAATCTTCAAAGAAAGGAGTAATCCTTTCTCTAAAAGTACCCTTTGGTTGCTCTTGCAAGATTTCCCAATTAGACTCTTCAAAATCACCAAGATCTGAATCGGATATTTCACCCACAGATATTCCAAATCGTCTTGTAGATGTGATTATGATTAAGATAATATACCATAAAACATCTTTCTCTTCTTCAGTAAGAACATCATTACTTTCTTGAGCCAAAAAAGCTAGTAGTGGAGGCTGTTGATCCATTAGATCGGAAAGTGACTGTTCGTATTCTTCCCTTTCGTTAACAAAGGTTTCTAGCACCTCTTCTATTGTTGATTCTGTTACCATCTATTTTTCTAAATGAAGTGCAAAAATAGGAAAATGCAGGGACTCGAAGCTTATTTTAGCAAATGATGTGATACAATCGACTAATTATTGTCCTAATTAAAGTCATGCAATTATAATTGGGGCCGTTATATATTTAAAGTTTTGTGTTTTTAAAAGTGAAAAATATAAGTGTATTACCAAATACCCCTTTCTTCACTTCTTATTAATCATATCTTATCTTACATTTGCAGGCTAACTTTTTTATGTAGGTATTGGTCAATGGTTATCAAGTGAATGTTCTGAAAAACACGACTACTTTAAATCGAGAACGACTACCTAAAGAAACTTTTTTATGTACATATTAGTCAATGGTTATCAAGTGAAAGTCCTGAAAAAAGACTATTACTAACAATCGTACAGAAACTATATAAGTTTAAAAATTATGATGAAAATCACTCTACCAGACGGCTCAGAAAGAGAGTATGCAAAAGGTACTACAGCGATGGATGTAGCGATGTCAATTAGTGAAGGGTTGGCTAGAAACGTACTTTCGGCTACAGTAAATGGCGAAGTATGGGATACAAATCGACCTATAGACGAAGATTCTACGTTAACATTACACACCTGGAGAGATTCTGAGGGACAGGCTACATTTTGGCATTCATCTGCTCACTTGATGGCAGAAGCTTTGGAAGCACTTTATCCTGGGATCAAGCTGGGAATTGGCCCAGCTATCGACAAGGGATTCTATTACGATGTAGATGCTGGGGACTATACGTTTACACCAGAGGATCTTCCTAATATTGAGAAGAAAATGATTGAACTTGCTCGCACGAAATCTGATTTCATACGAAAAGATGTGTCAAAAGCAGATGCTGTCAAATACTTCACAGAAAAAGGGGATGAGTATAAGTTAGAACTGCTCGAAGGCCTTGATGACGGAACGATCACGTTCTATTCTCAGGGTAATTTCACAGACCTATGTAGAGGGCCACATATCCCAAATACAGCACCAATCAAGGCCGTAAAACTTATGAGTCTTGCAGGAGCATATTGGAGGGGTGATGAGACAAGACAGCAGATGACTAGAATCTATGGAATCACTTTCCCTAAGGCAAAAGAATTAACTGAATACTTAGAGTTGCTGGAAGAAGCCAAGAAAAGAGATCATAGAAAATTAGGTGCAGAATTAGAGTTATTTATGTTTTCTGAGAAAGTAGGATCAGGTCTTCCTATGTGGCTCCCCAAAGGGACTCAACTTAGAATGAGACTAGAAAACTTCCTCAAAGAAGAACAAGAAAAAAGAGGATACCAAATGGTGATAACTCCTCATATCGGTCACAAAAGCCTTTATGAAACATCAGGTCACTATGAGAAATATGGCGAGGATAGTTTCCAACCCATCAAGACGCCAAGAGAAGGCGAAGAGTTTTTATTGAAGCCAATGAATTGCCCTCACCACTGTGAGATATTTGCTCACAGGCCACATTCTTATAAAGAGCTACCTATTAGGCTTGCAGAATTCGGTACAGTGTATAGATATGAGCAGAGTGGAGAGTTGCATGGTCTGAGTAGAGTGCGAGGATTTACTCAGGATGATGCACATATTTTCTGTACAGAAGATCAGTTAAAGTCAGAATTTCTAAATGTATTGGAGCTTACTACAACGGTACTCGAGAAGATGGGTTTTGATAATTTTACCGCTCAAATATCTTTAAGGGATCCTAACAACCCAGAGAAATATATAGGTACCGATGCAAATTGGGAAGCAGCACAATCTGCTATAATAGAAGCAACAGCTGAAGTAGATCTAGTGACAACTCAAGTAGAAGGTGAAGCTGCATTCTATGGTCCTAAGTTGGACTTTATGATCAAAGATGCGTTAGGCAGATCATGGCAATTAGGTACGATTCAGGTTGACTATAACCTACCGGATAGGTTCGAACTAGAGTATACGGGGTCTGATAATGCGCCTCATAGACCTGTAATGATTCATAGAGCTCCTTTTGGATCTTTAGAGAGGTTTATATCTATTTTAATTGAGCACACTGGTGGAAAATTCCCTCTGTGGTTGGCACCGGATCAATTTGCCATCTTACCAATCGCTGATAGATTAAATGATTATGCTGAGGAAATAAAAACCAAGTTAGCAAAATTTGACATCAGAGGAGTAGTAGATGATAGAAGTGAAGGGATAGGAAGAAAAATCCGTGATACAGAATTGAAAAAGATTCCATTTATGCTAATCATTGGTGATAATGAAAAAGAAGCCAATAATGTGAGCGTGCGAAAACAAGGAGAAGGTGATCTAGGGAGTATGACCATAGAAGAGTTCGCTAATTACTTCAATGGCTTGTTGTAACAAGGAGTTCTTTTGGTATAGTCTTTGAATACTTATAGATAGAAGATTAAATGCAAAATAAATTAATTCAATAATTGAAATAATTTTCCGTTAATTTGAAATGCCAAAAGTACAACTACTTGACCATAAAGGATATAGAAATTTAATTTTTTTATATATTAATGAAACTAATATATCTTTAAAACGTTATAGATATTGTTTGGATAAATAATAAAGTATACTAACTTTGTGGTGTCCCAAGGCAGAAAATACATCCCGATACGTTTTGTATTATCCTTTCTTGTTACACGTTCCTATAAATATTGACTTGACAATTAATTCTTTCCATTTATATTGGAAAGATCAAAATATAGTAAGGTAATCTTACAAAAGAAGTAGTTTTCTTATTTTGAGACCTTAGTCGAAAGAGCCTGAGTTTGACAGCAAACTCGGGCTTTTCGCATTACAGCGTGGCTTTTCGCAGAAAATCGCACGTCAAGGAATCTATTATAGCATGGCTTTTTCACAGAAAAAACATGCGGGAACAGCGTGGCTTGGTCCCGACCAAACGCGCGTCAAGGAATCTATTATAGCATGGCTTTTTCACAGAAAAAACATGCGGGATAGATTACGCTCTTTGGACAAGCCCTGAAATCTCATGAATGGTATTTAGCGAAAGTTTCAAAAGAGACAAAGTAAGACCATACGAGACCGAGAAGATGTCAATTTCTTAACTTTCAAAGGTGTACGAGATCGCGGGTGTATTTATTATTCGGTTGACAAATCAACGTATGTCGCTTTTAGAAAAAATAATTATAGCGGATTAATGAAATTTATAACAACTTGCTCCTCAAAATTTCAAAATTCTCGTGATTTGTACAATGATTAGCTAATACAAACCGAAAGCCTTTTTTCTCTGGAAATTATTTACCTTTCCTACATGAACGACCACCTTGTCTTTTACATAGTCATCTGCACTTCTAGCATTATATTAGGAAGCCTTCTATGTTTTCTGGAGAGAAGGAAGAAAAACCAGTAGTATTTCCTGCATTTCTTGATTCACCAAATTGCTTCAAAACTTGAACATCTTACCTAATCTTAATATCTTGCCTTTCTAATGGAGCAAGAAAGAAATATAGAACGAGAACTCGCCGAAAAATTTATTCTTTATACAGATAGGAATGTATTTCTTACTGGAAAAGCTGGAACGGGTAAAACGACGCTACTGCAAGATATTCTAGAGAAAACAAGTAAAAAAACGGCCGTAGTTGCGCCGACAGGTGTAGCTGCAATAAATGCTGGTGGGATGACGATACACTCTATGTTTCAGTTACCGACCAAATCATTTACACCAAATAATGAGATCGTTGATCAGGAACTATTCGTGAATAGAGTCAATCTTGCAACGTTACAAAAAATAAGAACCGAGAGAAAACGATTATTTCAAGAATTAGAATTGTTGATCATAGATGAGATCAGTATGGTTCGTGCAGACCTATTGGACGCAATTGATTATACGCTAAGACGAATGCGTCGAAATCAGGAACCGTTTGGGGGTGTTCAATTGCTGGTTATTGGCGATTTATACCAATTGGCTCCTGTTGTAAGGGACTATGTATGGCCAACGCTTAACAAGTATTATGAGACGCCGTTTTTCTTTTCTAGTATTGCATGGCAATATTCTAATGCGCTCACTTTCGAGCTGAACAAAATATACAGACAGGAGGATGAAAACTTCATTAATATTCTTAACAATATCAGAAATGGTATTAAAGATGAAAACGATATCACTCGCCTGAATGAAAATTTTAATCACAAACTCGAAGCTTCAGAGACAATTACGCTTACGACACACAATCGAAAAGCCGATGCGATCAATCAAACAGAACTGAACCGACTCGACTCTCAGAAATTTGAATTAGAAGCGAAGGTAAAAGGTCAATTTAACGAATCATCTTATCCTACGAATGAGAAAATTATCCTAAAAAAGGGTGCACAGGTGATGTTTTTAAGGAATCATCAAGATGGCATCTACTATAATGGTAAAATAGGTATAGTACAGGGGAAGACGGATGAAGGCGTAAAAGTCTTCTGTAAAGGAGACCATGAAACCATTCTAGTAGAACCTATAGAATGGAAAAACACCAGGTATAAGCTCAACGAAGCTAGTGGAGAGATAGAACCTGAAGAAGTGGGTTCATTTGAGCAATATCCGTTGAAATTAGCTTGGGCTGTTACGGTACATAAGAGTCAGGGCTTGACTTTCGACAAAGCTATAGTGGATCTTGAAGATACATTTGCTCCAGGACAGTTATATGTTGCACTAAGTAGGTGTCGGTCGCTTGAGGGCTTGACATTATCGTCGATGATAAAGGCAGCTAACATTATTGTAGATCCTAGAGTAAAAAACTATTACCAGCTATCCACTATTCCGGCGAATGCTGAAGAATTACTAGAAAAAGCTAAGTATGAGTTTGAGGATAAAAAACTAAGAAAATCATTTGACTTCAATAAGATAAATGATCATCTGGATGCATGGGAAGACGATGTAAGAAGAAGTGAACTGCCTGAAAAGGCAACGGTGATAAAAATGATTCGAGCATTACAAAAGAAGGGTTTGGAGATGCAAAAAATCGCGTTTAACTTCGAGAATCAGCTACATAAATTCATGTTATCGGAAGATGATGTCAAAGAGCAGATTATCGATAGATGCCAAAAAGGAATTCAATATTTCACCAATGAGGTGCATACCTTGATGATTACTGCTATGGAAGACCATAGGAGAGCATATAAAGTCAAACCAAGGACAAGAAAGTACATAAGAGAAGTCGAGGGTTTGATCAGTCACTTTTGGAAATATACGGAGACACTATATGGATTGATGTACAGAGACGTAAAGCTTCATCCTGAAGAGCCAAAGTATAAAAGAATTGTCCTCTTTAATCCCGACAAAAAAAAAGAGAAACCTAAAAGAGAAAAAGGAGAGACTCAAAAAATCACCCTAGAGATGTGGGAAGAAGGTAAGACTCTCGAAGAAATTTGCAAACTAAGAAGCCTTAAAATCGGAACAATACAAACCCACATGAGTATGTGGATCAAATTCGGAAAAGTAGATATTGCTTCATTTATGGACATGAAAAAAGTAGAGGCAGTCTGGAAAATGATCCAAGATAATCCCGATAAGTCATCTGCGGAGGTAAGGGAAATATATCCAGACTCATTAGAGTATTCGGAATTAACCATGGTTCGTAATTGGGCTTTTATTAAGGGGTATATTGAAGATGAAAAGTAGAAAGAATCTCTATATTCGTAAAGCCACGACATACTGCCCCACCATACTCCTCCGTTAGTATAATTTTAATCACTCTAAGACTACTTTCACAATCCGACTTTGTAGTTTTAGTCTCAGAAATATCTTCTAATTTTTAGAAACGATACATATGAAAAACTTACTTCTTCTTTTTATTGCGGTAACATTGGCTACTACGTCATTTTCTCAAAAAGAAATTACAACTGAAGATCTGTGGCAGAATTACACTTTTCGTGCTAAATCAGTGCCTGGTTTCAACTTCTTAAAAGATGGAAAGCACTACACAAGATTGCAGCAAAATACTATCAAGAAGTATGACCTTACAACAGGAGATTTTGTAAGGGACATTTTAGTGGGAGCGGATTTGCAAGATAAAGCTGGATTTGGTGGTAACATCGGATCATATACCTTTAGTGATGACGAATCAAAAATCATGATCAAAAGCGAATCACAACAGATCTATAGAAGAAGTTCGAAAGCAAAATTTCATGTGTACGATACTAAAACAAAGGCTCTCAGTAATGTATGGGATAAGGATGGAAAGATTGGCTATGCAACTTTTGACTCTACAGCAGAAAAAGTAGCTTTCACATTTGAAAACGACCTTTACTTTAAAAACCTCGAATCGGAAGAAATCACTCAAATAACTCAGGACGGCGAACAAAACAAGATCATCAATGGATCTACGGATTGGGTTTATGAAGAAGAATTTTCGTTTGCAAAAGCTTTTTATTGGTCGCCTGACGGAACAAAGATTGCTTTTATAAGATTCAATGAATCAGCTGTGAAGGAATTTACAATGACAAAATATAACAATGACTTATATCCTGAATATGAGACATTTAAATACCCAAAAGTTGAAGAAAAAAACGCGGAAGTAAGTGCCCATACTTACAGCCTTATTAACAAAGAAATAAATAAGATAGACATTGGAGATGAGAATGACATTTATATACCTAGAGTAAAATGGACAAAGGATAAAAACAAGTTGGTTGTGTTTAAAATGAATAGACATCAGAATGATCTAACGTTATTTCTCATAGATGCGAAAAAGAACAAAACGAAGATTCTTCTTAATGAGAAAAACAAATACTATATCGACATCACAGACAACCTTACATTCTTAGATGATAAAGATCACTTTGTTTGGACGAGTGAAAAGGATGGATTTAACCATATTTATCTATACGATATGAATGGTGATCAAAAAGCAGCACTTACTTCTGGTGATTATGATGTTACAAACTTCTATGGTGTAGATGAAGAGAAGAAAAAAGTTTACTATCAAGCGGCAGAAAAATCACCATTGAGAAAACAAATATTTGAAGTGAATCTTGATGGTAAAGGAAAGAAATCGATTATAAATAAAACAGGAACGAATAGTGCGCAATGGAGTAGTACTTTCGATTATTTTGTGAATAATCACAGTACTATAAATAGTGCAGCTACCTATACAGTGTATGACAGGACTGGAAAAGTAATAAGAGTAATTGAAGATAATGTCGGAATGAAAAAAGTCCAAAAAGACTACGGGGCAGTACCCGTCGAGTTTTTTACCTTTAAGACAAACGAAGGTGTAGAACTTAACGGATGGATGATCAAGCCAGCTAATTTCGACGCAAGCAAAAAGTATCCAATATTCATGACTCAATACAGTGGTCCAGGTAGCCAACAAGTAACGGATGGTTGGAAAGGAAATAATTACTGGTGGTACCAACAGATAGCGCAACACGGATATGTGGTAGCATGTGTGGACCCGAGAGGTACAGGAGGAAGGGGAGAGGAATTTAAGAAAATGACCTACTTACAGTTAGGAAAGTTTGAGACAATAGATCAAATTGAAGCAGCGAAGTATCTAGGGGCCCTTGATTACACTGACGCTTCTAGAATCGGGATATATGGCTGGAGCTATGGAGGATATATGTCTTCTCTTTGTATTCTGAAAGGAAATGACGTGTTCAAATCTGCGATCGCAGTAGCACCGGTAACAAGTTGGAAATGGTACGATACCGTCTACACTGAAAGATATATGAGAACGTTAGCAGAGAATGAAGCTGGATACAATGAAAATAGTCCAGTTTATTTTGCAGACCAACTCAAAGGAAACTATCTATTGATTCACGGTATAGGTGATGATAATGTACATTTTCAAAACTCTGCAGAAATGATGAATGCGCTGATCAAAGCAAACAAACAATATGATACCTATTCTTATCCAAATAGAAATCACGGAATATATGGTGACAATGCAAGAATGCACTTATGGACGAAGATGAATGACTTCATTTTTAATAAAATATAATTTAGGCAACGTTGCGGCGAGATTCCCAAGTTCCTAGGATTGTAAGATTATACCTCTCAGAAATATATTACAAAGATTAAAAGATGAATTCGATGTTTAGAAACAAATGGAATACAGGAGTATTGGCGGGATTCATAATTATAGCTACGATGTTCCTTATCAGTTGTGGAGGGGACTCCGAAGAGCCAATCCCTGATGTTTCGGAAATAGAATTATCCAATAAAGTAGTCCGTTTCGAGCAGTTGATGGCTGGATTGGATACAAATAATCTTGCGGAAGAGGTTCAAAAACTAAACAGCAGCTATCCTCAGTTTTATAGTGTGTACTTCAGAAATGTCTTACCTTTTGATATTGAAACGGCAGATGGTTTTCTTAGCAACCTAAAAGGATATTTGTCAGACAAAAGGATTCAAGAATTACAAGACACTACAGTAATTGTATTCGAGGATTTTGCAATAGTAACACTCCCAAAGCTTAATCATGCGATGAAAATGATGAAGCACTATTTTCCAAAATTTATTGCTCCCAATTTCTATACTTTTGTTTCTGAATACACCTATCAGCAGTTCTTATTCAGTGATGAAGGTAGAGATGGAGTAGGAATAGGATTAGATATGTTTTTGGGAGCGGACTATCCATATAAACAACTAGACCCTAATAACCCTGCTTTTTCAAGGTACTTAACAAGAACTTACAATAAAGAACACCTGCCTCGAAAAATAACGGAAATACTCATAGGTGATCTTATCGGAAGAGCACCAGGGAGTAGGTTATTGGACCATATGATTCATAATGGAAAACGATTATACATTCTGGATAAGGTGCTTCCAACAACTCCAGATTCTATTTTACTAGAGTATACATCGGCGCAAACCAAGTGGGTTAAAGAAAATGAACTATCCATGTGGGCTTTTTACTTTGACGAAAACCTATTTTATGAGTCGAATGCAATGAAAATTAATAAATACATCAACCCTAGCCCAACTAGCCCAGGTATGCCGGATGCAGCTCCAGGCAGAACGGCAAATTATATAGGATGGAAGATTGTTGATGCGTATATGAATAAGACGGAATCTACTTTAGAGGAATTAATAAATATAGAAGATGCCCAAAAAATAATGGACGAAAGTCGATACAAACCAGGACGTCGGAATTAATGGTAATAGTTATGGTAACAACTCCTCCAACTCGCGGCTAATCATTGCAGTAGCACCCCACAGAAAGGAACCATCTACATTATAACCAGGTACGACCAGCTCTGATCCAGCGTCCAGTTTCATTTTTTTACTTGTTTTATATTTTGAATCTCTAAGAAGGGAAAGGGGCACTTCGATTACTCCAGCAACTTCTTCGATTTGTGGTATATATTTAGGTTCATATTCAAGATACCCAACAAAAGGATAAACCAAAAAGTTACTTGCAAACACATAGAGAGAGGTCAGTTCTCCAAGCACCTGAATATCGTTCATGTTGAGCCCAAGTTCTTCTTCTACTTCTCTTAGCGCACAGACGATTAATGAATCGTCTTCTTCTTCGAATTTGCCACCAGGAAAACCAATCTGCCCCGCATGTTTGTCGCCAGAGTGGGTTGACGCACGCTCTATATACGTGATATACAATTGACCATCTGATTTGGGGTGAATAAGGGCCATCACACAAGCAACTTTATGCTCTTTTGGCACAATCCTGTACTTTTCATGTGATTCGACTGGGGACATTAGGTTTTGGAAGTGTTGCCCTGGTAGATCTAAAGCAAGCGAATCTTTGAGTTTTTGGAGAATATTCGTTGTAATGTAATTCATAGCATAACAAACATAATTAGAAAGCGATTGTTGTTTTTAGGGTTAATGATTTTCAATTCATTCAAGAGTAATCTTTATACTTGCAAATAAGAAAAAACACAAATATGTCTCAATTCAAAGATTTACTTAATATTCTGGATCTAAAACAAGAATCTGAAAATGTCTTTACAGGTGTAAGTTTAGATATTGGTAGTTTTGCCGTTTATGGAGGTCAAGTACTGGCGCAAGCTGTGACTGCAGCAGGTAGAATGTGCAATGATAATAAGGTATTGCATTCATTGCATAGTTATTTTCTGAGGCCAGGAGATATATCGATTCCTATCACATATGATGTGGAAGTGATTAAGGAAGGCCGCAGTTTTAATGCACTACGGGTCAAAGCTCTACAGAATAACAAGACGATCTTCATTATGGCGGCATCTTATCATATACCTGAAGAAGGAATTCACCATCAAATAGCAATGCCAAATGTAGCACAACCAGAATCTTTGACCTCCTTTTCTGATTTATTTGCGCAATTTGCAGAGAAGTTTGATATGAAACCAAAAGGGATCTTTAGTCCCGACAGTCCGATAATATTCCATCCCGTAGAACATTATGATCCATTTAACCCTGGTATTAGACCACCATACAATCATACGTGGTTCAAGATCAATGGAGAGTTAGCGGACAGCAATATCAAGCTTAATCAGGCTATTATGACTTACGCGTCGGATTTTAATCTATTGATAACAGCCATGATGCCTCACAATATGTCCATGTTTACAGACCCTGTGAGAATTGCTAGTTTGGATCATGCGATGTGGTTTCATAGTGATGTTGATCTTAATGATTGGATCTTATATGCTGTAGATAGTCCATATGCTGGTAACGCAAGAGGATATTGTACTGGAAAGATGTATACTAGAGATGGAAAACTGGTAGCTTCTGTGACACAAGAAGGGTTGATACGAAAAATGTAATGATATTGTTGATTAGGGTGACATCGAGTATATATAGAAATATTCCTTATTCGTAATTCTTCATTCGTAATTATGTTCCCTATCTTTACACTTCAAATTACAAACACATAAGCATGTCATTAGAAGTAGAAGGTTTATTACACAAGAAATTTGAGACTGAGAATAAGACGGACAGTTTTCAAGCAAGAGAATTTGTAATCCAAACAGATGGTCAATATCCACAGTTTGTAAAATTCCAATTGGTACAAGATAGATGTGGAGCAGTAGATCCATTTAATGAAGGAGATAAAATAAAAGTATTCTTTGATCTTCGAGGAAGAGAATGGAATGGTAAGTATTTTACCAACCTTAATGCTTGGAAACTTGAGCAAGTGTCAGTAAACCCTCCCCCAGCTGCAGCTGAAGGAATGCCAACAGAAGAACCACCGTTTACTAACTTTAGTGATGGAAATGATATGATGGCTGCAGGAGATGTAGACGATCTTCCGTTCTAGGACATAAACACATATAAATAATATAGCAAAAGCCTCAAGAGAAATCTTGAGGCTTTTGTTTATGAAGGAAGAATAAAACGGACAAAACAGCGCAATTTTTTCACCACGCACTGATTTAATATACTTGGAGTATAGTTTATTATTAATCTAATTATGTCGTAACATATAGATAAATGGCAGTTTTGAGTAGGTATAGTTGCATTATTGAATTAATAAATTTAACTTAGAGTTAAATTATTAACTATACAACAAATATGGGTACTATAACAGATAAAATAGAAATACTAAATGGAGCTGAATTCTTGATCAAAGAATCAGCTGTTCAAGATACATTTACTCCAGAGGATTTTTCTGAAGAACAAAAGATGATCCAAGAAACTGTTCACGAGTTTAGCAAGTCAGAAATCTTTCCCAATACTGCCAAAATTGAAAAACAAGAAGATAATATTGCTGGCACGTTATTAGAAAAATTTGGAGAATTAGGTCTATTGGGTACACATATGCCAGAACAATACGGCGGGATGGATATGGATTTTAATACTAACACGATAATAGGAGAAGCTGTCGGGCCATCAGGATCATTCTCCGTAGCCTATAATGCGCATACGGGTATTGGCATGTTGCCAATATTGTACTTTGGAACAGATGCACAAAAAGAAAAGTATCTTCCTGGATTAGCTACTGGACAATTAAAGGCCAGCTATTGCTTAACAGAGCCTTCAAGTGGCTCTGATGCACTGTCTGCAAAAGCTAGTGCTATATTATCAGAAGATGGGAAGCATTACATCCTTAACGGACAAAAAATGTGGATCACCAATGCTGGGTTCGCCGATGTCTTTACAGTATTTGCACAAGTAGATGGAGACAAGTTCACAGGATTTATTGTAGATAGAGGACTTGAAGGTTTATCATTTGGAGAAGAGGAAGCCAAATTAGGAATCAAAGGTTCTTCTACTAGGATGGTATTCATGGAGAACCTAAAAGTACCCGTAGATAACTTATTAGGAGAGATAGGAAAAGGACACCAGATAGCATTCAATGTACTGAATACTGGAAGGTTTAAATTAGGATCTAGTGTATTAGGTGGATCAAAAATGGCAACCCAAGTGAGTATTGCTTATGCGAAAGAAAGACAGCAGTTTAAAACGCCGATCAGTCAGTTTGGGGCGATACAACATAAGATAGCCGAGATGGGAATTCAGAATTTTCTCTCTGAAAGTGCATTATATAGAACATCACATTTTATCAATGAAAAGATAAAAGATCTTAAAGAAAAAGGTGAATCGTATTCTGGAGCAAAGCTTAAAGCGGCTGAAGAATATGCGTTAGAGTGTAGTATTATCAAGGTGTTAGGGTCGGAAGTGCTCGACTACTGTGTAGATGAAGGAGTGCAGATTCATGGAGGAATGGGGTATTCGGAAGAAGGAGTGATCGCTAGAGCATATAGAGATAGTCGGATCAATAGGATATTTGAAGGGACCAATGAAATCAACCGTTTGGTTATCATGAATACCGTCTTGAAAAAAGCGATGAAAGGCCAGATGGATATAGTGACTCCAGCACTTGCAGTACAAAGCGAGTTGCAAAAACAAACGACAGATACAAGAATATACGACGAACCATATGGCGTGCAAAAACAGTCAGTTGCAAACTTCAAAAAAGTACTGCTTATGATTCTAGGAAGTGCAGCCAAACTAGCAATGGAGGGAAAACTTGACCTTAAAAAAGAACAAGAATTGCTTATGAACATGGCGGATATCGTTATCGACATATTCTCTGTAGAGTCAGCCGTTATGAGAGTAAGCAAGATCAAGGAGAACGCTAAAGAAAGAGTAAGTACGGAGATCTATAGTGACATGGTCAATATTATTACATACGAAGCTAGCCATAGGATCTATAAGAACGCTTTGGATGCAATGTCAAGTTTTGTACCTGAAGATATGCAAGATGACTTCGTTGCAGGATTCAGGTTATTCACGAAGTATCCAATCCAAGATGTAAAAAAATTAAGAAGGAGTATCGCTGGCGTTATGATCGCGGAGGGTGATTATTGTTTCTAGTTATGGTGTTATGTAATCTAAAAGCCTCCAAGTATGTAATGCAACTTGGAGGCTTTTTGGGTTTTTATTCCACCACAAAATTATCGCACATCAAATTTGTGGCACGTTCTCCTAGTGCTCTTACAACTCATGATTTTATTTGTAAACTAAGAGCTCAATAAAAAGCCCCAAATAAAAAAGCCCTCAAGGACATAACTCAAAGGCTTTTTAATATCTTCTATTTGACTAGGATTTTCTAATCATCAAATGATTCGTCGACGATTACTCTACCGCAGTGCTCACATGCAATGATGTTCTTCATCACTCCTATATCAATGATTTGTTGAGGTGGTATTCTGTTGAAACATCCACCACAAGATCCTATATTAACAGTTACCACAGCAAGGCCGTTTCTGTAGCTGCTACTGATTTTATTATAAGATTTCAAAAGACGTGCATCGATAGACTTCTTTGCTTTTTCACTCTGTTTTTTGAGTTTAGTCTCCTCTTTTTCAGTTTTACTGATGATCTTCTCCAGCTCAACTTTTTTAGTTTCTAGATCTTTTTGTTTGCCATCAAGTCTTGCAGTCGCTTTTTCCAAAGCTTCGTCCTTAGTGGTTTTACCACCTTTGGTATCATTGATCTTTTTTCCTGAAAGTTGGATTTCAAGTTTTTGTAACTCGATCTCTTTGGTCAATGCGTCGTACTCCCTGTTGTTCTTCACATTGTCAAGTTGACCATTGTATTTTTCGATCAATTGCTCGGATTCCGCAATGTTTGCATTATGGTTGCTTACTTCACTATCGATATCATCGATACTATCTTTGAGCTTAGCTATCCTAGTTTCTAAACCTATGATTTCATCTTCTAGATCACTCACTTCAATAGGTAATTCCCCTTTTAGGATTTCTATCTCTGAAAGTTTAGAATCAATCTTTTGTAAGTTGTAGAGTTCTGTTAATTTGTCTTTTACTGACAGTTCTTGTGTCGCCATATAATTTCCTAATTATTATAAATAGTTAACGGGATTCGTTACCACTTTCGTGCAATGGGCGGCAAAGGTACTAAATTTTCTACTTATTATTTCGTGTAAAAGGTTGATTGTGAATTGCTCACTTTCATAATGTCCAATATCCGCTATTATTATCCGATCATTGGCGTCGAAAAACTCGTGATATTTATAGTCAGAGGTAATGAATATGTCAGCTCCAGCCTTTATGGCATCACCCAAAAGAAAGCCACCTACCCCACCGCAAACTGCTACTTTTTTTATCGGTCGATCAAGAAGGTTTGTGTGTTTCACTAATTGTGCATTCATTTTTACTTTAATATTCTTTAGAAAAGAAAGTTCTTCTTCTGCTTTTTCTAAGTCTCCGATTACACCAGACCCAACAGCACCATTCGATTGGTCAATGTCGGATTTTACGGCTAGAGGTTTTATATTATTCAGGCCGATTTGCTGAGCTATTCTCTCGTTAACGCCATGATTAATGACATTATCTAGATTTGTATGTATAGCAATGATGGCTATATCATTTTTAATTGCCTTGATGACAGTTTTTTCGATATAATCCTTTCCTGTAAATCGCTTCAACCCACGAAATACAATCGGGTGATGTGCCACCACTAGGTTTGCTCCCAACATTATTGCTTCATCAATTACTGCTTCGGTGCTGTCCAGACAGGTGATCACTCCCGTAACTTCATGATTAGGGTTTCCCACGATAAGCCCTGCATTATCATAGTGTTCTTGATATTGGAAAGGAGCGATGCTATGTAGATGATTGTATATATCTTGTACGGTTGCCATTTTATATATTGATTATTATAATAAAATTAATTCATTGGTCTGCACTTCTGTTCGAACCAACTTTTGATGTCACCTTTCAGGTACGGTCCTACCATTTTGAGAACATGATAGTGATATTTATTCAACCATGCTTTTTCTTTCTTGGAGAAAATTGCTTCGTCTATCATTTTCAGGTCCATGGGATAGAGTGTAACGGTCTCGAATTCTAAGAATCCTTCATATTCCGAATCTATCGTGACCATTAAGTTTTCGACCCTTATTCCGTATTCTTCTTCTTTATAATATCCAGGCTCATTAGAAGTAATCATGCCTGTTTGGAATGGCTCCTTTCCTCTTACTGAACTCAACCCAGTAAATCCCTGTGGACCTTCGTGCACATTCAGAAAGAACCCAACACCGTGCCCAGTTCCATGACCATAATTTAATCCTTGATTCCAAAGAAACATTCTTGCCAGAGGGTCTAATTGAATTCCTGTTGTCCCTTTAGGAAAAGTGACAGTACTTAATGCTAGGTTCCCTTTGAGAACGAGTGTAAAATTGCGCTTTTCTTCCTTACTAGGTGCACCTAAAGCAATTGTTCGAGTTATATCTGTAGTTCCATTTAAATATTGTCCACCACTATCTACAAGAAGGATACCTTCGGCCTTTAGCGTTTTGCAAGTGTCATGCGTCGCACGATAGTGAATGATAGCTCCATTGCTTTTATATCCAACTATCGCAGGAAAGCTCTCTCCTACGTAATCATCCATTTGGGACCTATTCTCAGCAAGTTTGTCTGCTAGTTCTGCTTCCGTTGCCTTTTTATCATGTTTCAATTGCTGTTCTAACCAATAAAAAGTTCTTGCTATAGCAGCACCATCTTTGGCCATTACTTCCCTAGTATGTTGTATTTCCACCTCATTTTTGATGCCCTTCATCAGGGTAGAAATGGTTGCCCCTTCAATAATGCTACAGTTAATAGCATTATATAGGTTAACACTAGTAGCAGATTTATCTATAAGAATGCTTTGAGAGTCAATAATTTCAGCTAGAGTTTCACGAATAGACCCATATGACTTGATTGTGATACCATCAGAGTTGAGTTTTGTTTTCAATTCAGGTAGTACTTTTTTATGATCGACAAATAAGGTAGTGGATTCTAATGATATAATAGCGAATGCTACAGCTACAGGGTTGAATTCTACGTCACGACCTCTAATATTGAATATCCAAGCAATGTCATCAAGAGTAGTCACAAGGTGATGATCCACACCTTGATTCTTCATTTCTTTTCTTATTTCTTCGATCTTTTCAACTCTAGATTTACCAGCGAACTTGATATCATGTTCATAAACTTCACCCAGAGGTATATCTGGCCTATCTTGCCATACTTTATCAAACAAGTCATGAGATATATCGAATTCCTTATCAGTACATTTTAATAGCTCTGAGTATTTTTTGAATTGGCTGATTGTACAAAGATCACCATCCATACCAATTACAGCCCCTTTTGGAAAATTTTCATTTAGCCAGGTGATGTGTTCAGGCGCGAATCTATCTTTTGGCTTATGAAGCTTGATCGCAGTACCTGCCAGTTCCATTTCTCCTTGCAGAAAATATCTAGAATCCGTCCAAAGACCTGCATGACGAGCCGTTACAACAATCAATCCAGCAGACCCTGTGAATCCGCTAACCCATTCTCTACAATTCCAATGTTCGGCGACATATTCGCTCTGATGTATATCATTCGAAGGCACAATGTAAGCGTCCAAGCCCTTAATTTGCATTGCTTTTCGAAGATCAGAGAGTCTTTCATTTATGCTCATCTAGTACTTGTTTTGTGTATATTAAACGTATTCAATTAATTAAATATTATAAATATTTGACATATGTAATAAAAAGGTTTATGTTTGCCACATAGTTCGTGCCAAAAAACGAACTTTAAACAAACTAATAGTGTTTTTCTTATAGAATCTCATTGATGTTCTACCAAAAAGGTAAAACTCAAAGTGCTTATTTTAAGAAGAGATGAAACATTACCCAATATGTTTTATCTCAAATATATTATTGGTATTCAAACATAAAAGAATAAAACCGATATTGTTATGTTACGACAGAGTTTGAGTCAAAAAATGATGCAGAAGTTATCTCCTCAGCAAATCCAGCTGATGAAGTTACTTCAAATACCTACTGCAACGTTAGATCAGAGAATTTCAGAAGAGTTGGAAGCTAACCCCGCATTGGATGAAGGTGACGACTACCAGGAGGTTTTTGACTTGGAGAATGGCGAAGAAGAGGGAGAAGAAAATCAAAAAGAAGAAGAGTTTGAACTTGATGATTATCTTAAAGAGTATATTGAAGACGATCCATCTAGCTACAAACTTAAAGGTGAAATGTACACTACTGAAGAGGATAAAAATATTCCTATTGCAGTACATGATAGTTTCCACGAGCTGTTAGAACGTCAAATAGGGATGTTAGATCCTAATAGCGAGACGGACGAAATAATTCTCCACCAGATTGTTGGTTCTATTGATGAAGACGGATATCTCAGAAGAGAGCCATCTTCAATCATAGACGACCTGATGTTTTCTCAGAATGTATATACCACAGAGGAGAAAGTTTTGGAGATGCTAGGACATATTCAAAGATTCGAACCAGCTGGAGTCGGGGCAAGAGATTTGCAGGAATGTTTGCTACTTCAACTGGAAAATAATATAAATAAAGGATTAGATATCAACCCAGAAGGAAAACAATTGGCGCTAAGAATTTTGGTAAACTATTTTGATGAGTTTACTAAGAAACATTACCAAAAATTACAAAAGCACCTTGGTGTATCAGAATCAGAATTGAGAGATGCGATAGAGGAGATACTCAAATTGAATCCAAAACCTGCAAGTGCATTCTCAGGAAGTGCTAGCCAAGGTACTAGTCAATATATCGTTCCAGATTTTATTATACAAAATCGAGAGGGGGAACTAGAGTTAACTCTAAATAGCAAAAATGCCCCTGACCTGCGTATCAATGACCAATACATGGATATGCTCAAGGGATACAATGCAAAAACAAACGGGCGAAAATCTTCAAAAAAAGAAAAGGAAGCTGTAATGTTTATCAAGCAGAAGATAGATAGCGCTAAGTGGTTTATTGATGCGATCAAGCAAAGACAAGATACTTTATTTAGAACGATGTACTCCATCATGCAATATCAGTATGATTTCTTTTCTACAGGTGATGACAGAAGATTGAAGCCTATGATATTAAAGGATATTGCGGAGATTACTGCGCTAGATATTTCTACTGTATCAAGAGTAGCCAATAGTAAATTTGTCCAGACAGAGTTTGGAACAAAGAGATTAAAAGATTTCTTCTCGGAATCACTCATGACACAGGATGGTCAAGAAGTATCAACACTAGAAGTGAAAAACATCTTATCTGACATTATTGTAAACGAAAGTAAAAGAAAACCGCTCTCTGACGAAAAGTTGAAAGATATGCTTACAAGTAAAGGTTACAATATAGCACGTAGAACTGTAGCTAAGTATAGAGAGCAGTTGAATATACCGGTGGCTAGGTTGAGAAAAGAATTGTGATTGTAATCACATATCTATATTCTTAGCACCAACTCTATCTACAAGCTTCTGCAAGAATGGACTCGCAAAGATAAAGTTGTGAAGCTTTTCATTCTCAGACATCAGCACCTCTTCTTTGTTGCCTTGCCACGCTAGTTTTCCGTCATGAAGTAGGCAGATATTTTCTCCTATCTCCATCACAGAGTTCATGTCATGGGTATTGATAATGGTAGTTATGTTGTTATCGTCTGTAATTGTAGAGATCAACTCATCAATAGTTATCGATGTCTTTGGGTCTAATCCAGAATTTGGCTCGTCACAAAACAGGTACTTTGGATTGAGTACTATAGATCTAGCGATACCTACCCTTTTTTGCATGCCACCACTGATCTCAGATGGAAACTTTTTATTGATTCCTTCCATGCTTACACGTTCTAGAACCTTATCTACTCTTTTCCTTTTTTCTTTCTTGGACATCTTTGTGAACATATCCATTGGGAACCGAATGTTTTCTTCAATCGTCATACTATCAAACAGAGCATTACCTTGAAATAACATACCTACCTCCATTCTGATCTCACGAATTTGCTTCTTCGACAATGAATTGAGGTCTCGATCGTTATACCAGACACGACCTTCTGTAGGTGCAAACAGACCCACTAATATTTTTAGCAAAACGGTCTTTCCCGCACCACTCCGACCTATGATAAGGTTTGTCTTACCAGCTTCAAAGGTGAAGTCTATACCTTTCAGTACTTCTTGATCTCCAAATGATTTTCTTATACTTTCTGCTCTTATCATGTCAATATCAATGCTATAATATAATCGGCTACTAAGATCAGTATGATGCTGTATACCACAGCTCTAGTGCTTGCCTCTCCTAATTCTATGCTTCCCCCTTTTACAAAGTACCCTTGATAACAGCTGACAGATGTAAGAATAATAGCAAAAGTAGCTGCTTTCACAAACATGATAAATATGTTGTGCGGCACGAAGAATAACCTCAATCCTGTAACATAATCATTATGACTAAACAAACCTACCGGTACACTTGCTAAATATCCTCCTGCTATGCCAGTAAATGCAGATACGGTTACTAAAATAGGTATCATTACAAAAGCAGCTAATACTTTCGGCATGACTAAGTATGCACTTGTGTTGACGCCCATAATATCCATAGCATCAATATGTTCTTTTTGTCTCATACCTCCTATCTCAGCGGCCATATTAGAGCCTACTTTTCCTGCAAGTATGATGCATGAAAAAGTTGGAGATAATTCAATGATCATCATATCTCTTACGATATACCCGATAAATGAATTAGGAATAAACTGACCATCCATTTGGTAGTAGAACTGTGTAACAGTCACGGCACCTAGGAAAATAGAAATTAAAAAGATAATAGGCAAAGAGCCAAGACCTATGTCGTACATCTGTCGGACAAGCTCTTTGTAGTACATTCTCAAGTTCTCTGGTCTACGATATATCTGTCGTTGCCAGTCTACAAATTTGCCAAAATGGAATAATAAACTAAGTGGATTCATTAATTTTTTATAGTTCGAAGCTGTAAAGGTATTTAAAACTATTGAGTGGTGTAATATGTTCGTTTATAACGCTCATTTTATCTCAAATTAACTTACTGCATTTTCATTAGAAATCGTTCTATTTGCCTTCTGTGCCTTAAAATGTGCACGATAGCATGTTCCATGAGCTGCTCTATATCGTAAGATTGTCCCCAAGAAACATGCATTTTATTATCAATATCTCCTTCTTCAATTGGAAGATTAGGGTTTTCTAGAAAAAGCTTTTCAGCGTATGCAAACATGTCGATCAATGCGGATTTATATTCTCTAATTGTATTTTTGAGCTCTTTCTTTTTATACTCGACTTCACGCACATATTTATTTCGAATATTGTCGCTATAGTTATAACCAGCAGATACAACATGTGTCATTATAGTCTGGATCGATCGACAGTCTTGGTCTTCAGTCTCATGATCTACAACTTTAACTAATTGATCGTCATTCACGGTTTGCAACAATTCGCTTAGTTCTCGGATAGATTTTTCATATTCGTCAAGAAGAGCACCAACAGCGCCATTGTCTCTATATTTTGTCATTATCTAACTTTTTATTGATCATATACTGATGAATTAAACTTCCCAATTCAGCTAAAAATGGAATACCTATTTCTTCGTATTCGTATATACCATCATTGTATGTCTGATTTTCATTCACATGGACCGTAGCGGTGAGAAAGAATTCGATATCGTTTTTGGTATCTTGTATATATGCACAATCCGTAAGGTATCCATAGGCTACACCCACTTTATTTCTTATGATTATGTGGTCAGGCATAGGTTCTCTATTGTCCCCAAATAAAAAGAACTTAACATAACTATCATAGAACTCATCTGTTTTTCCTTTGAGGTAGGAATGGTCTTTTGGTAAGGTAGCCATTGATTCTAGTACAAACGACCTATCATCTTCCCCTATATTATACTGCATCTCAACAGGATAAAGTCTTGGTAAAATTAACCGTTTAAGTGATTCTTGTAAGTCATTAATATTGATAAAGTTTTTTTGACTGAAGTCAAAAGGGCTTTCTATTTTATTACCATCAGGATCTATATATGCGATCCCTTTTGATGTTTTTGAAATGGGTGTCAACCAATAACTTTGAGCATACGTAGGCTGGCGAGTATGAAATGATTCACCATTATTATCAAGAAAATTAATAGAAGGGACCCATCTATTTTCATCAAAAGAAAAACCTCCAACACCTACGCGATGCACGATTCTACTATTGGTAAATATACCCTTATTTCGAAGGTGACTATTTATATAATCTTGAGAAGTGAATTCGAATAATCTATTGTACGCATCATCATCACTAACGACGAACAGCTTATCAATATAATGAGCTATAGTAGCAAACCCCGTTTCGTTCGAAGTATCTGAGGAGACGGCCGTTTGTGGTGTCCGCAAAGAATCGATTGTTAAATGCGTATTTCTATTCACGGCCACTCCTGCCTTTTGTAATTCTTCTAATTTCTGAAGTGCGAGGAACGCCACGGGCATCTTGACAGTACTGGCGGGGTAGAAATAATCGTCTGGTCTAAAATTGAAAAAATGATCTTCCACAGTTACACCATTCTCTGATTCAGTTATAGGTGAAAATAGAATTTGCACTTCATATTTATCCTTCTCAGAAATTACCTTTTTAAACCCTTCTGTCCCTGAATCAAAGATTTTTTCTAGAGTTGATTTTGGTCTTGTCTCCTTACAAGAGATGAAGAATACGCTTAGCGTTAACAGGATAATTTGACTCATGTGATGAATATTATTGTTCAAATATAAGGAGCAAGTCGTCACAATAGCATAAAGTGGGTGCCATTTTGTTAGGTTTATTGAATGGTGAACTTCTGTGACCTATTACCAGTATGTAATATATATAGTCCTGCCGGCAGATCAAAAATAACAGATTGACTATTTCCTTGTTTTACCACTTTGCCGTCTTTCGTAAGAATACTCCAAGGTTCTCTACGTTCACTAATTAGATTAATAGTTACTCCACTTTCGATCGAGTTATAAGGAAGAATATCTCTAGATTCTTGAAAAACAGAATTAGTTGAGGTCGTTGTACAAGCATTGTCTTTTAGATAGTCATATGCTGCTGTCAATATCGCAACTTGATTATCAAACTCAATAGTATGACCCACTCCTGGTAGAAGATTGGTTTCTATGCAAGCTCCGTTTGACTCCATTGCATCAATCAATGGATAGAATCTAGAATCTGGCATATCAAGAGAACCGTGAACAATATAAACTGGTTTACCATCGATGTTTTGTGAAATATCATCTACATCACCTGCATTTATGGCAGCGCCTATGGGGAGGAGCCCTGCAAACTTATCCATATGATTGAGTCCATAAGTGTATGTCGTTTTTCCACCCCAAGAGAAGCCAATGGCATACAGCTTCGCAGGGTCGATGTCGTACCATTGGAACGCAGAGTCTAATATAAATGTGGTAAATGCGGTATCAATAGGGTCGTCTATTTTTCCGTCTGCTCCTCCATCAGGGCAAACTAGGATTACATTATTTGCTTCAGCAAAACCAGATAACTCTTCACACCAGGTCTCGCCATTCCATTTGCTAGTATTCCATGGGTGTAACGCTAAAAACGCAGCAGTTGCTTCTCCTTCTATATAAGAAGATGGGATGACCAAAGAGTAATCTTTTGAATCTTCAGTTTGGAAAGGTATACTGTTATTGATTTGTGTTTGAGCTAACGAAATCGCCGAAAAGCTGAAAGCCATAGCAAGCGATGATATAAGTTGGTGCATCTTTCTGAGTTTAGATCTGAAGTGATGTAAAGAAACAGAATAAATTCGGTTGATTCTATTGAAAAGTAAAGTAGATATGTCCGTAATGGAGTATTTTGTATAAATTTGAATAACAAGATATCTATTGAAGTCGGCAGTGCAAGAGTAAAGTTTATTAACAGTTCACTTATTTTCTTATATCAGCTCTGAACACTTTACCCGAGAAGGAGGTTTCTTGAAAAAGTAGACAAATGAAAGAAACAATTCTTATAGCAGGTGGCACAGGTCTGGTTGGTAGCAGATTACTTGAAATGATCGATTATACTAAGTACACAGTCAATATTCTAAGCCGAAAGAAAAGAGCAGATACCAAAAACATTAACTATTTTACTTGGGACCTTAATAAGATGGAAATCGAAAAAGGAGCTGTACAAGCAGATTATATTATCAATTTTACAGGAGCAGGAATAGCAGATGCACGATGGACTAGTGCTCGAAAGAAACTACTGATCAGTAGTAGAGTAAAAAGTGCAAGATTAATTAAAAAAGGGCTCGAAAAATCTGGTCATAGACCTAAAGCGTATATATCATCTTCGGCTATTGGTTTTTATGGTGACAGAGGTAGTGAGAAATTAACAGAAGCAAGCCTTAGTGGGGAAGGATTTTTGTCGGAATGTTGTAAGCTCTGGGAAAGTTCAGCGCAAGAGCTAAAAGATCTTGTTGACCGAGTGGTTATAAATAGGATTGGAATCGTATTATCTACGAAAGGGGGAGCATTGCCTAAGATTCTGATGACAAAAGCAGTAGGTATTTATAACTACTTCGGAAGTGGCAGTCAATATTACTCTTGGATACATATCGATGATTTGTGCCGAATGTTTCTAAGAAATATAACAGATGATTCTATGTCAGGAATCTATAACGCTGTGGTTGCGAATCCACTTACCAATAAAGAGTTTACAGTAAATATAAAAAATGCACTCGGAGGGTTAGCGGCTCTACCTGCTCCAAAGTTTGGACTTAGACTTTTGTTAGGGGAGATGGCAGATGTTGTTTTAAACAGTACCAGAGTATACCCAGAAAGACTAATTGATGATAAGTTTCATTACGATTATTCTGACTTAGCTCTCGCCACGAAAGACCTAATTAACCGCAAGATCTAATAACTACAGCTCCCCAACTATCAGTTTGCCATGGTAATAATTTAGAGATAAAGTATCATGTAAAGAATGTAGGTTTTTATCTGTAATTCGGCCAGCCCCAATTAATTGGATTGGAGAATTGTACCGTTTAAGCATGCCAGCCATCTCGCTAAGCACGGGGATTCCAAGCTCGGCTGTTTTAGCACCACCTGAAGTTAGGATATATTTTACAATATCTTGGCCAATTAGCAACTGGATCGCCTTCAGTATATTTGGTGATGTATCTATTGCTTTATGAAATGTAATAGGAAGGTTGGTGCATTTGGAAATAAACTTAATTGCATTTAGGTCGGGCATTCCTTCGGAATCAACAGAACCAAAAACTAATCCTGCTATATTGAATTGAATGATTGATTGAATATAATTTTTTATGTCAGCTAATTCGGCATCATCATAAGTATAGTCGAAGGGCTTTGGGTTTACAATTATTTTTACTGGGACGCTTAGTGCCGATGTTACTGTTTTAATCAATTCCAAAGAAGGACTATTCCCATCAAGGTCAAGTCTATCACACAATTCTATCTGGTGAGCACCTTTCTGCTGAGCACTTAATGCATCATTCAGGTTACCAACACAAGCTTCGAGAATCATACATCTTAATTTAGATATCTTGTAAAAAAAGGAAAAGCCCCAATGAATTCGAGATTGTCGAACTTACTGAGGCTTTTTTAGTGGTGCCTCCCAGATTTGAACTGGGGACACATGGATTTTCAGTCCATTGCTCTACCAACTGAGCTAAGGCACCTTCCTTGCTTTTCGGAAGCGAGTGCAAATTTATAGCCTTTTTTGAATCTACCAAACTTTTTAGCGTGTTTTACTCATTCGTTTGGAATTAGATTGATATCTAAAAATCAAATAAATAAAAAGTAATTTATAATACTATGTTCATCAAGTAATTGACTTCGATAATTTTTTATCTTAAAAGAAGATATTACTTATGATTTGAGACCTTTTAATAGAACACTTTCTATTTCAAATACCGTATCTATCATAAAAGTGGGTTTCACATTCGAGAGATTCTCTTTTTTATGACTTACCCAGCAGGTATCAACACCAAAATTCTGACCTCCGCGAATATCAGACATCAAATTATCGCCAACAACGAGGATTTTAGATTTATCTGGAGGGTTGGGAATACTATTGTAGGTATATTCAAAAAAGCGAACATCTGGTTTTGCAACACCAATCTCGTCAGAAACCACAATACTATCAAACATTTCTATCATTCCTACACGAGCCAGTCTTGGTCTTTGTGCCTCTTTCAATCCATTGGTGATGATGCTGACCCTATGACTGCTAGATACTTTTTGGATCAGTTCTACTGCTCCAGTATATGCTTCACTTACGGCCACCATATTTTCAATGTAGGCAGTATTAAAATCAAACGGATTTATTTTATTTATACCCATCAAATCAAAGAAACCAGCGAAACGTATTCTCTTTAAGGTTTCAGTATCTATTTTTTTGTTTTCGAAATCTATCCAAACTTTCGCATTCTCTATGTTATAAGTTTTGTAGATTTCCTCTGTGCAGACCATATCATGGTCTAGGAAAGTCTTAAAAAGTGACTCTTTACTAGCTTTAGAGAAATCAAGAAGTGTATTGTCTATATCAAAAAGTAACCATTCGTATTTGTTCATATTGTATACCTTTGCCACATCGAAAGTAATCAAAATCCGAGATAATGCCAGAATACGATTTAAATGATCCTACAGACCTAGATATTATGCGTGGCCAGTTTAATATGTACACCGCCGATGATTGGGAGGAATACATAGAACTTGCTGAAGAAAGAAGTATAGGATATAAAAATATTAATATTCTAAAATCAGCGCAGCGAAAAGCCGGCATTGCTAAATACCTTAGTCCTAAAGTAATCAATTGGGTCTTGAACCTGGTAGATCAATTGGATAGCTATGATGATGAAGACGAGGAGGAGTAAAATGCAAAATTGCTTTACCGCTTGGACTTAATCGCCGTAAGGTGTTGTCCTGAGATAAATGGATAAAATAGAATTAACTAGTATATCTATCATATAGCTCATCCACCTTCGTTGCCAATTTTCGATCCTTCTCAGTCACAGTATTTCCAGCATCATGCGTCGTCAATTCTATATCTACAGTATTATACACATTTGACCAGTTAGGGTGGTGATTTTGCTTCTCGGCATGGATAGCTACTTCACTCATGAAAGCCCATGCTTGTGTGAAGTCTATGAATTCGAATTTTGCGACTAATTTATTGTCTATTTCCTTAAAGTTACTCATTTTACAAATTTTATAATTCAATGTTTATTCTTATCCCTAATAAAAAACTTAAACAACTAAGGCCTTAGACCAAATAAATAATCTGAACAGAGATTTAGACTAACTCAACCTCAAACCCCAAACTCTTTAAATCTTCCCAATACCCCGGGTAACTCTTGGTTACTACCATATGATCCTCTATTTCGATAGTAAACAATTGAGCTAAAGGACCAAACGCCATCGCCATTCGATGATCTTTATATGTAGCAAAAGTAGGTGCCATCTCATCACCATCAATATTTCCTTCTTGCATGTAGTATTCTAGATCCGATTTTTTAGAAAATTTAGCTGGCAATTTGGACAACCATATATGCACCTTAGCCAGTTCTGTTTGTAGTGCGGCGATACGATCTGTCTCCTTGATTCTCAATGTTTGCAATCCTGTGAATAGAGCTGACACTCCTGCACCCGCAGCCATCGTACTCACACTCTGAGCTATATCTGGACATTTGAGAAAGTCATACTCGAAAAAATCTTCTGGGGAATTTCCAGACTTAGTAATTCTAATGGAATTATCGATATAATCCGTGTGAAGACCAAAACTATTGCCAATCAATGCAATAGCACTGTCTCCCTGGAGGCTGTCATTCTGCAATCCTGTCAATGAAATATCTACTACCTGAGCAAATGCAGCTATTATATAATAGTAAGATGCAGCAGACCAATCCGCTTCCACAAAGAAATCTCTCGCTTTATATTTTTGTGAAGCAACAGTTATTGTATGGTCATTCCAAGTGTATGACACACCAAAATACTCCATAATCTTGAGTGTCATCTCTAGATATGGTCTTGATACAAGGTCACCTAGCATTGTAATTTCTAATCCGTTTGGAAGCGTGGGTGCAACTAAAAGGAGAGACGAAATATACTGAGAACTAATATCAGCAGAGACAGAAATTTTACGGTCTAGTCTTTTAGTTGGAGCACTAATTTTTAGTGGGGGATACCCTTCATTATTAAGATAAGAAATATCTGCACCCATTTTTATCAATGCATCCGAAAGCGCCTGAATCGGACGTTCTTTCATCCTTTCTGAACCCGTAAGAATGTTTTCTCCAGTTCTTGTTGCTAAATAAGAGGTCAGAAAGCGGAAAGTCGTACCGGCATGATGTGCATCTAATTCGTAACTATCAGAAGACAATAGGGCCTGTAGCGTCTTGGTATCATCACTATCAGATAAATTTAGAATTTCGAAAGACCCCTCGCATAGTGCTTGGATGATCAATACACGATTAGATATACTTTTTGATCCACTTAGTTTTATTGTTCCTACAGCGTTTTGATCCGCTTTACTTACTCTTACTTTTGTCATTTACTCATAGTTGTTGAGTTATTGAATTAGCGTTGGATCATAACTTGTTGCTGACCACTTAAATGAACGAATATGATCCAAATGTTACCCACTCACCCCTTTTTCAGCGGGGGAATTTTTTACAGAAGTCATTTGATCGCTCTAAGTGATGTAATTTACTAATGCACCATTTTACTTATCGTCATGCCACACAATTTTTAGATCTTCAATTCCTTCCTTGATCGTACTTCCTACAGGACAACCACGAGCTGCTGCTTCTAGAATTTTTCTTTCTTTCTTAGAATAATCATTGGTAGGCATTGTAATAACGATTTCGATTTTTCCGATTCGCCTAGGATCAGATTCCATGACCTTATTAACAGTCAATGCTGTACCGTCCATATCGATCTCATGATTACGCGCTGCGATACCCATGATTGTCATCATGCAAGAACCTAGAGCGGTGGCGACTAGATCTGTAGGAGAGAAAGCTTCTCCTTTACCATTATTGTCTGTAGGGGCATCGGTGACTATCTTTGTGCCTGATTTCAGGTGTTCAGCTTCAGTTCTTAGGCCTCCGAGATATATTACTTTTGACGTCATTCTTCTTCGTTTTTATCATTTGACCCTACATGGTTTCTCTGCTCAGAGTTAGATTCCATAGAATATGAAGATTGTCTTTTACTTCTATCCGTAGCCTTAGCACCACCTTGCTCTTCATCTTTCTCTCTTTGTTGCCTGTCAGACTCGTCGTATCTAAGTATTATTTCCTTTACCAGTCTGTGTCTTACTACATCCTCAGCTGTTAATCTTACTCTTGCTATTCCAGAAATACCAGGTAAAATGTCTAATGCACGGAATAATCCTGACTTTTGATGCCTCGGAAGATCTATTTGACTAGGATCACCAGTAATAATACATTTAGCAGATGGTCCAAGTCTTGTCAAAAACATTTTTATCTGTGTGGTAGTACAATTCTGAGCTTCATCCAATATAATAAAAGCATTGTCCAGTGTCCGCCCTCTCATAAATGCCAATGGCGCTACTTCTATCACTCTTGTTTGCATAAAAAAGTCTAATTTCTCTACAGGGATTAAATCATTCAACGCATCATATAGTGGTCGCAGATAAGGGTCTACTTTATCTTTAAGGTCACCAGGTAAGAACCCTAGGCTTTCACCTGCCTCTACAGCGGGTCGGGTAAGAATTATTTTTTTTACCAATTTATTTTTGAGAGCTCGCACAGCCAACGCTACTGCAGTATAGGTTTTTCCAGTACCAGCTGGCCCAATGGCAAAGACAACATCGTTGATTTCACTTTTCTCAACAAGCTTTCGTTGGTTTTTTGTTTTGGCTTTTATTGGTTTACCATTATTACCATATACAATTACCTTTCCAGCGCGCTTGAGGTCCTCTTGTTGTATTTCGTATGGGTTATGCCCTTCTAGTAGGTCCATTACTGCTTTTTCCGTTAAATCTATGTTTTGTTTTAGCATATTGACCATACTTTCTATTCTGGCCTTTGCTTTTTGAGTATCTTTTCTCTCACCGGATAGTTTTAGATTATTTCCTCTAGAGGTAATAGTAAGATCAGGAAATGCCTTCTTGAGAAGACTAAGTTTAGAGTTATTGCGACCGTATAGCGCCAAAGGATCTACACCGTCAATCGTCAATATGATTTCACTCAATATGTATGGTTTTTATCTTTTATGTTTAATAATTCACAACAAAATCTGATTCGTTATCATATTAGTTTTTTATTTAATATAAAAACGTGATATTTATGCTTTACATCGTGCTAATATCCATTTTTGTATGATGACAAAAGAATATTTACAGAAATAATGTCACGATCACAAAATATTAATATTGGGATCAGGTGGCTCTTTACAACAACGCTCGCATGCATATAGTTTCTATAACGACAGATTTTGGATTGCAAGACTACTATGTAGCCGAACTGAAAGCGCGCATATATCAGCGCTCCCCAGATGTGCAGATCGTAGATGTAAGTCACAGTGTTGATTCTCATGATATTGTTCAAGCGGCACATTTTGTAGAGAATGTTTTCCGATCATTTCCACAAGGAAGTATACATTGTATAGCTGTCTATAATTACTATCAGAAGCATAGTTCCTTTATTATATTTGAGAGAGAAGGACACTATTTTATTGGTCCAGATAACGGGGTGTTTTCACTGATTTTTGAAGACCTTAATTCTACAGACGTTTATGAGATTGATCATAATTTGCTTGGTCTTGAGAGCATTGCAAAGATTATCGGATGGGCAACTAGTTACTTAGTCAAAGGAAACCCTATCAACGAAATAGGTGCGCATAGAACTGAGATTAACCAGAAAATGGGAATCAAACCTGTCGTGGTAGGTTCTCAGATTAGGGCTACAATTATTCATATCGATCATTATGAAAATGTAGTAATAAACCTAAAAAGGGAAAAATTTGATAAAATTCGAGAAGGAAGAGATTTTCAAATTTATTATAAACAGAAGGATCCGATTACTGAGATATCTGAAAACTATGGAGATGTAGCGATCGCTGATGTGATGTGTTCATTCAATTCTGCAGGGTATATGCAAATTGGCATCAATATGGGAAAAGCTTCTTCCATGTTGAACCTCAACAAAAACGAAACCATACAAATAAATTTTCTAGATTGATGATAACACGATTCGTAAAACTGACATTTAAACAAGATAAAATTGTAGACTTCATTAATATATGGAGTAATAGTCGTGAGAAAATAGCAGCTTTCGACGGATGTAAATTCGTAGAGATGCATCAAGCAAGAGAGCCTGATAATGTTTGCTTCACCCACAGCATATGGGAGAGTGAAGACGCACTGAACACATATCGACACTCAGATCTATTCCAAAAGACATGGGCTAAAACTAAAGTTCTCTTCGATGATAGACCTGAAGCGTGGAGCCTCAATACACATGGTCACGAGGGGAGTATTAGCAAGTAAAAGTTGCATTGTTTTATGATGTTGACTAAACATCGATTTCCAGAAAGATAATCTATAGTAGAAAGTCTAAATTTAACCTAGCATCCGAAACCAAAGCCTAGTACTTTTTATAAATACTTACACATGAAAAAGATAAGTTGTAATACATATGAAATTCATATTAATAATTGGGATGCTGTAAATGAGTACCTCGCAAAAGGTAACTACTCTTCAATTATCATTATAGTTGACGAAAATACTTCTGAGCATTGTCTTCCATTAATAGCTGGATTGTTGACGCAAAAGTTTGACATCATAGAAATAGAAAGTGGCGAAATCAATAAAGACCTAGATACATGTAAGGGTATATGGGAAACTATGATTGACTTTGGTGCAGATAGACATAGTTTGTGTATTAACCTTGGTGGTGGTGTGATTGGTGATATGGGTGGATTTGCTGCTAGTACTTTTATGAGAGGAATGGATTTTGTACAGATACCAACAACACTCCTCTCACAGGTAGATGCTTCGGTGGGAGGTAAGTTAGCCGTCGATTTCAATGCCTATAAGAACTTGATTGGAATCATCAAAAATCCCAGAGCAGTGTTTATGTTTACAGATTTCTTGGATACATTACCACAAGAAGAAATCAGAAGTGGCTTCGCAGAAGTGATTAAACATGGTCTTATCAAAGATGCAGATGCTTATTATAGAGATATAGAAATTAAAGATTTTTCTAAGATTGATTGGGAACAACTCGTATACGATTCAGTAATGATCAAAAAGAGTGTCACAGAAGAAGATCCAGAGGAAAGGGGACATAGAAAAATACTAAACTTCGGACACACACTTGGTCATGCCATAGAATCTTACAATCTTGATACATCAACACACCTACTTCATGGAGAGGCCATCGCAATAGGTATGGTCATGGAAGCGCACCTCAGCTACGAGAAAGGAAATATCACAGAATCAGAAGTGAAGCAGATCAAATCGGCCATCATCGAGATCTATGGCCACCACACGGATCGGATTCCAGATATTGAGGCATTAATCTCCCTAATGTCTAAGGATAAGAAGAATAAAGGTGGAGTTATTATGTTTTCGTTATTGGAAAAAATTGGGGTTGGGAACTATAATCAAGTGGTAAGTGTGGAGGAGATTGAACGTGCTGTGGGGTTTTATAAGTACATTGACTTATAAACTTTTTATAAGCAACAGTTATTGTCTTCAGTATCGACAGAGAAAATTCTTGCGCCATGATGCAATTTACATGAGTATAAAATTGCTTTTACTGAGCAGAATAGTGAAGTTCTAGCTTAAAAGCCATGAGGTAATTGATACTTTGCTGTACCTTCAGCGGGCAACACGTTTTTGCAATTAATCCACCACAGTAATCTTAAGCATATTAGTTCTAAATCGCTTCTGGATCGGCATACTTCCCGTATTCACTATAATATCACCTGGAACCACCTTACCCGCTTTTTTTAAGATCTCAGAAACATCATAGATTGTTTCATCCGTTGTGGTGAATTTATCATAAGTGAAGCACTTCACACCCCACACCATGTTAAGTGTAGACAACATATGTTCTTGGTCGGAGAAGACAAAGATCTTACAATTTGGTCTATAGCTGGACATCTTGAAGGCTGTATAACCGGACACGGTAAGTCCACAAATTGCTTTTGCATTGACTTCATTGGCGATTTTAGGAGCTGCTAAACAAATTGTATCTGATAAGAAAGTAGAAGAGTCAGGGTTTGGCTTTGGACGCTTATTTTGCATCTCATAGTGCTTCTCTGCTTCTTCTATGATCTTATTCATTGCTTGGACCACTTTGGTAGGGTGTTTGCCTACAGAGGTCTCACCGCTAAGCATTACAGCGTCAGCACCATCTAACACAGCATTGGCTACATCTGTGATCTCTGCTCTCGAAGGGCTAGGGTTAGTAATCATACTTTCCATCATCTGAGTGGCTACGATTACCGGCTTTGCTCGCTGTATGCAACGTTTAATGATTTGTTTCTGGATCGCAGGCAGTTGCTCCATTGGAACCTCCACTCCAAGATCTCCTCTTGCTATCATCACTGCATCTGTAGCTTTTATGATTTCTTTGATTCTGGCTACAGCCTCAGGTTTTTCTATTTTGGCGATAACTTTTGCTTTATGACCTGCATCTGCTATTTTCTTCTTTAGTTCTTTTATATCTTGCGCCTTTCTTACGAATGAAAGTGCTATCCAATGCACAGGAAGTGTCAATATAAACTCTAAGTCAACAAGATCTTTACTTGTTAAGCTTGGAAGTGAGATTTTAGTATCTGGCAGATTTACACCTTTGTTGGATGATAATATTCCTCCAAAAAGTACTTTAAGTTTTACAGTATTAGCACCATTCGTTTCTACTACTTCTAGTACTAGTTTACCATCATCGATGAGAACTTGTTCTCCGACTTTTACATCCCTAGCAAATTCTGGGTAGCTCATATAGATCTTTTCCATATTACCTACACACATTTCATTTACGAAAGTCAGAATATCGTCTTTTTCGATTTCTAGACCATCTCCTTCCATCTTACCGACACGAAGTTTTGGTCCTTGCAGATCAGCAAGGATTCCTACATTAGATCCATATTCTTTTTTGATCGCTAATATTCTCTCAACAGTTTCACCATGCATTTCATGTGTTCCGTGTGAAAAATTTAACCTGAATACATCAACACCTGCTTCGATTAGACTTAAAAGGCCTTCGGTACTAGAACATGCTGGCCCTAGAGTAGCAATTATCTTTGTGTTTTGGTGGTCTACTATGCTTAATTTACTCAATGTCGACATTTTTATTATTTATTAAGAAAGCAAATATACTGTACTTAGTGTGATATCTACAATAATACTACTCAAATTGTACTAACATTAATAACAAAACAAAAGTCAAGCCATCATGTGTATTGGAAGCCGCCATAATATTAATTATTGCAAATTGCATACTAAAACACTGCAATAATGCTGTAATATTAACCATGAGTATAGGTCATGACCATGTTTTTATATCGCATAAATTGTTAAATAATCTTTAAAAAGCTTGGTTTTGAATCTGCTAAGAGGTTATTTTGCATTCATAAGCGTGAATATTCGTCCATCTGCATTGGAAACGTTGCAGATGATGTCCTGACAGATATTGGGCAATGATGCCAAAACGAAGTAGGACTTAATTAAAACATACAAACACTATGTCAGAAATTTCAGAAAAGGTAAAACAAATCATCGTAGACAAATTAGGCGTTGACGATGGAGAAGTTACCAATGAAGCCAGCTTTACTAACGATCTAGGTGCAGATTCTCTAGATACGGTAGAACTTATCATGGAATTCGAAAAAGAATTTGATGTATCTATTCCAGACGAACAAGCAGAAAATATTCAAACTGTAGGTCAGGCGGTAGAATACCTCGAAGCTAACAAGAAGTAAGCCTCAGAGAGAAAAGCTACAAAATCCACAACCGACTAAGTTGGTTGTGGATTTTTTTGTCTACAGACTAACGCAATTATAGTACTTTTACAATCTTAACCATAACAACTTAAACATCAAACATGTCATATTCTTCAAGACATAGATATAAGAGTCGAAGAGAAAAAAATCGAACTGTAGCAAAGAATACAAAAATGATTTTAATTTCTGCGGGCTTAATAGTTTTAGTACTTGTGGTTAAAAACCGAGTTTATATTTACGATTACATTAGGACTTGGCTGTATTGATATTTTTCTAAAATCACCCTTTGTATAATTATTGACAAGCCCTTCACATCGAAAAGAATAAATGAAAATAAACCAATATATTGATCATACCAACCTAAAACCAACAGCCACACAAGAGGATATTAAGCTATTATGTAAGGAAGCTACCGAAAACGATTTTTATGCGGTGTGCATCGCTCCTTATTATCTCGACACAGCAAAAAAAGAAATATTAAAGTCAAATGTTAAACTAAGCACAGTGATAGGTTTCCCATTTGGGTACGACCATGTTGCTACTAAGATGATGGCCATATCAAAAGCTATAAATGGTGGTGCCGATGAGCTTGATATTGTTATCAATTTATCAGCAGTTAAAAATAAAGACTGGGCAACTGTCGAAAATGAAATAGATAGTATTACTACAGTGACAAAATTAAAAGGAAACAAAGTACTTAAACTAATACTCGAAACTGCATATCTAAATCGTGAAGAATTAGAATTACTTTGCAATCTTTGCATAAAGTGTAACGTTGACTTTGCAAAGACATCAACAGGTTATGCCCCAACGGGAGCACAGCTCGAAGATGTGCTATTTATGAAATCAATATTAGGAGACAAAGTCGCAATCAAAGCAAGTGGAGGAATCAATGATTCTGCGTTCGCGAAACAGCTGATTGAAGCTGGGGCAACTAGATTAGGCTCCTCTTCAGGTAGAAAATTATTAATTTAGATATTATGAAACATACACTTCTTTTTATTGGATTCTTGTTTCTGAATTCGGCTTCTGGGCAAGGGATCGTAACTGTGAGCACAAGTCCCTCCATTGATCAGATGATGGACAAATTCACAACTACAAATAGAGCAGAAACGAGTATCAAGGGATGGAGAATCCAGATCATAACCACTGACGATAGACGAAAAATGGAAGCGGCAAGGGGTAAGTTTTCTGGCTTATATCCAAATGTAGAAGTCAAATGGAATCATGTAGCCCCTTATTATCGCGTAAAAGTGGGTGCATATGAAAATAAAATGCAACTTATGGGTTTTCTTCTTGAACTAAAAAATGACTTTCCTGGCGTTATCCCAGTAATGGACAATATTAGAAAGTCAGAACTGGTAGGCAATTAAAAAAGTGAATAGTTTTCAATTCTCAAGTAGTCATTTTCTGCACAGGGTTACTGTAATCGAGTTAATACACAGTTATGAGTCAAAGATCCAGAATAACGAATAAATCTATCGATTGGATTACACTCACAGTTTTTTTTTCATTACTTATTATTGGGTGGTTAATGCTTTATGCTTCAGTATATGATAGCAAAGTTCCACACGCTTATTTAAGTTTTGATAGCACCATAGGCAAACAAACAGTTTGGGTTGTGATAGCTCTAGTGTCCTTTGTATTGGTCTATGCGATTGATTGGCAGTTTTGGAATACTTTTGCCTTCCCTATTTATGGAGCCGCCATTTTTCTCTTGATATTAGTTTTACTAATTGGAACTGAAATCAAGGGAGCTAGATCATGGTTTAGTTTTGGTGGAGTATCATTTCAGCCTTCTGAGATAGCTAAATTTGCTACCGCTCTTGCCGTGAGTGGGTTCTTAAGTTCATACAAATCGGACATACGAACACGAAACTCCATGTTGATATCATTTGGCTTGATTGCCCTTCCGATGTCATTTATTTTACTACAGTCGGATGCAGGATCTGCACTTATTTTTCTTTCATTCTTTGTCTTATTTTATCGCAGGGGACTTACACCGTTGATGTATATATTAGGGTTTTCTATTGCAGCCATATTCATAGGTTCGCTTGTATTTGAGCCTCAAGTTGTAGTATTAGCGGTTGCTTTGGTTGGTCTTGGTACCTTAATTTATAATATTGGTGAAACATGGCGATCGGCTATAATTTTCTTTTTTATTTCATCAATATCTGTATTGCTTTATTTAAGAGATCTGTATTGGATAGGTATGAGTGTGGTGGTAGTTGCCATAATAGGATATACATTTTTGATGTTTCAGGAGCGAGAGTTTAGAACTTTGACTTTAGTTCTTCCCACTATATTACTATCATCCATCTTGGCTTTTGGGTCTACATTAGCATTCGAAAACTTACTAGAACCACACCAACAGGATAGAATTAATGTATGGCTTAGACCAGAAAAAAGTGATCCTAGGGGTGCGAGATACAACATTATCCAATCGAAATTGGCAATCGGTTCTGGAGGCGTCCAGGGAAAAGGGTTTCTTAAAGGGGAAATGACGAATCTAAATTATGTACCGGAACAGACGACTGACTTTATATTCAGTACAGTAGGTGAAGAACAAGGATTTATAGGTTCATTTGGAGTTATTTTCTTATTTACACTTCTCATAGTTAGGATAGTTATTATTGCAGAAAGGGCTAAAAACGTATTTATTCAAAACTATGCCTATTGTGTAGCGGGGATATTTTTTCTTCACTTTTTCATCAATATTGGTATGGCACTTGGAATCATGCCTGTTATTGGAATTCCACTTCCATTTTTAAGTAAAGGTGGTAGTGCATTATTAGGCTTCACGATTATGATAGCGGTGTTACTGAGAATGGATGTGGCTAGGTTTAGGTCTTCATAAAACAGTGGCTTTCGCAGAAAACACAGTCATCCGATTCGTAAGATATCAAT
>CAXBGT010000005.1:0-63224 GCA_963975265.1 uncultured Saprospirales bacterium | reverse complement strand
GTTGTAAATTCATTCCTTCGGAAGGAATGAAATCACCCTGGATGTCTCGCAGGCCTACAATTCCTTCGGAATTTCTTGCTTGTGGTTTTATTTCAAAGTATTGTTGGTTGTAAATTCATTCCTTCGGAAGGAATGAAATCACCCTGGATGTCTCGCAGGCCCACAATTCCTTCGGAATTGTTATACCTGCTCGTAAAACAATTAAAAATTGGATTTTTAATTGTTTTTTGCTGTGAGAGAAGGATTCGAACCTTCACGGAGCGCTTAGCTATTAAGCAAGTTTCTTTTACGAATTTGGGAAAATCTTATGTGGTCCACCCATTACCTAACGTTTATCGCGGACTCTCCACCCCCGAGACAGGAGGGCATGTCTGCCAATTTCATCACCTCACAATGATTACATGTTTAGATTCTAATTTGAAAGTAGTTGTGCTTTAGCCCACGTTTTGAAAAACGCTACACTAAAACCCTCTTCTGCCAATTTCATCACCTCACAATGTTTTGTGTTTATACATTCTCGTTTGAATGATTTGATAATACAAATATAGAACGGATTGTTTTATTATTCAAGCACTGTTCATATATTTTAACTATTACTGTAGTTTTATTCATAATGTTCAACAATAACTGTGTTTGTGTTCATTTTTAGTGCAAAAATTGTATCTTTTTAGAACATTATTTAACCCTTTCATCTATGGTTGAATTGAAACATACTATTGGGCTTAAAAAATGAACGACAATACAGACTGTAATGGTAATAATGAACATATTTAATAAGGTGAACGCGTTTATTAAACATTGAAAGAATAGCATTCAGAATAAAATTCAACTAATATCAGACAAACCCCTTCCCCATTATTCTGTATCTTTGTTGTCCCTAACTCAAACAGTAATTTATGGAGGTACAAGCACCTTATGAAGCGAAACACAAAATAAGAATAGTCACTGCGGCTTCATTATTTGATGGACACGATGCAGCTATCAATATAATGCGTAGGATCATGCAGAGATCTGGAGCAGAAATTATACATCTAGGACATAATCGATCAGCAAAAGAGATAGTAGATACTGCTATACAAGAAGATGTCCAAGGAATTGCAATTACTTCCTACCAAGGAGGCCACAACGAATACTTCAAGTATATATATGACCTCCTTAAAGAAAATGGGTGTGGGCATATCAAAATTTTCGGAGGTGGAGGTGGAACAATCCTTCCTTCTGAGATAAAAGACTTGCACGATTATGGAATCTGTCGTATATATAGTCCAGATGATGGACGTACGATGGGCCTCCAAGGAATGATTAATGATGTGCTTCAAAGTTGTGATTTTCCTATTGGAGAAACTGTAAATGGTGAATTAAAAGAATTGGCTTCTAGAAAACCGAAAGCTGTAGCAAGGTTGATTACTGCAATCGAAAATTTTCCTGAGCAAAACAAACATTGGCTCGCTGATATACAGAAACAATCATTTAATGCTCCGATACTTGGAATAACAGGAACTGGAGGATCAGGAAAATCAAGCTTGGTAGATGAATTGGTGCGTAGGTTTTTAATTGAATACCCTGAGAAGCATATTGCAATTGTATCTGTAGACCCATCAAAAAGAAAAACAGGTGGGGCATTGCTAGGGGATAGGATCCGTATGAATGCCATCAATAATGACCGTGTATACATGAGATCTTTGGCAACAAGACAGAGTAATCTTGCTTTGTCTAAGCATATAAAAGGCGCGATGGATATTCTTCAAGCTGCCAACTATGACTTGATCATTCTAGAAACATCAGGTATCGGTCAGTCAGATACAGAGATAGTAGATCACTCTGATGTAGTATGTATGTTATGACTCCAGAATATGGAGCGGCTACGCAGCTGGAGAAGATAGATATGCTTGATTATGCGGATGTGATAGCGCTAAATAAATTTGATAAACGAGGCGCATTGGATGCACTACGAGATGTAAAGAAGCAATATCAAAGAAACAACGATCTATGGCATGACGACCCTAATACAATGCCAGTATTCGGGACGATAGCATCACAGTTCAATGATCCTGGGACAAATACACTCTACCGTAAAATCATGGACACCATCCAAGAAAAGACAGGAGCGAAATTTCCACCTAAGAGTATTTTCCTAGATGGTGAAAGTGAGAAGATATATATCATTCCTCCTGCGAGAGTTAGATACCTATCAGAGATTTCAGAGAATAATAGAAACTATGATAAATGGGCGGAAAAGCAAGCTAAGTTAGCGTCTCAGGCCTATGGACTTAATATTACTGCGGAAGTTGTATCTGATGATTCTGTAAAAGAAGCTGTAGAAAATCAACTGACAAGAACATTCGAAGATATGGATGGCGCTTGCAAACGAATAGTAGAGGGTTGGGAAGAGAAAGCGGAGTCTTATAAAAAGCCAGAATTTATATATAAGGTAAGAAACAGAGAGATTAAGGTGGAAACTACTACTAAGTCTCTTTCTGGAAGTGATATTCCAAAAGTAGTGTTACCTAAATATAGTGATTGGGGTGATATCCTTAAATGGAACCTTCAAGAAAATGTACCAGGAGAATTTCCATATACTGCAGGTGTATTTCCTTTCAAAAGAAAAGGAGAAGATCCGACTCGGATGTTTGCAGGAGAAGGAGGCCCAGAAAGAACGAATAAAAGATTCCATTATCTGTCTCTAGATACACCAGCAAATAGATTGAGTACTGCATTTGATTCTGTGACTTTATATGGAGAAGATCCTGACCATAGACCAGATATCTATGGAAAAATTGGTAATTCTGGCGTAAGTATCTGCTGTCTTGATGATGCAAAGAAGTTGTACTCAGGTTTTGATCTTTGTCAGCCAAGTACTTCTGTCTCTATGACAATCAATGGGCCAGCCGCTACAATATGTGCCTTCTTTATGAATGCTGCGATAGATCAACAATGTGAAAAATATATCACTGAACACGGTTTGGGAGCAAAAGTAGAAGCAGCCCATAAAGCAAAATTTGACGATAAAGGATTAGATCGACCTAGATACTATGGTGACCTACCAAAAGGAAATGACGGTCTAGGTCTTATGTTACTAGGACTTACAGGGGATGAAGTGCTCGAGGCTGATATCTATAATGAAATGAAGGTCAAAGCCTTGACTTCGGTAAGAGGAACAGTGCAAGCTGATATACTTAAAGAAGATCAAGCGCAAAACACTTGTATATTCAGTACAGAGTTTTCACTCAAGATTATGGGTGATGTACAACAATACTTTATTGATCAAGGTGTGAGAAATTTTTACTCTGTATCGATTTCTGGATATCATATTGCTGAAGCGGGAGCCAACCCGATTACTCAATTGGCATTCACACTAGCAAATGGATTCACTTTCGTAGAATACTACCTATCGAGAGGAATGGATATTAATAAATTTGCACCAAACCTAAGTTTCTTCTTCAGTAACGGCATCGATCCTGAATATGCGGTAATCGGTCGGGTTGCCAGAAGAATATGGGCCAAAGCCATGAGAGAAAAGTACAATGCCGATGATAGATCACAAAAATTAAAGTACCATATCCAAACAAGTGGAAGATCACTGCACGCACAAGAGATTTCGTTCAACGATATAAGAACAACACTCCAAGCATTGTATGCGATATATGACAATTGTAACTCACTACATACAAATGCATATGATGAAGCCATCACTACTCCGACAGAGGAATCTGTTAGACGTGCTGTTGCTATTCAGATGATTATCAATCACGAATTAGGACTTGCTAAGAACGAAAACCCACTGCAGGGATCATTTATCATCGAAGAGTTGACGGATCTAGTGGAAGAAGCAGTGTTGACAGAATTTGATAAGATCACAGAGCGTGGTGGTGTACTCGGTGCTATGGAAACAATGTATCAGAGAAGTAAAATACAAGAAGAAAGTCTTCACTATGAAATGCTTAAGCATACAGGAGAATTCCCGATTATAGGTGTGAATACATTTCTATCTAAAGATGGATCGCCAACCGTGATCCCAGAAGAAGTAATCCGAGCTACTGAGGAAGAAAAAATGGATCAAATAGGTACATTGACTAACCTCAAAAATGCATCTAAAGATGAAAGTGCAGCTATATTAAAGGAGCTTCAAACTGCGAGTATTCAGAATAAGAATATTTTTGAGCACTTGATGGTTGCTGCTAAGAAGTGTTCATTGGGTCAAATTACGAATGCGTTGTATGAAGTAGGAGGGCAGTATCGTAGAAATATGTAACAGTAACGTTTTCGAGACAATAGTCTCGGATCTCCGGCTAGATATGCTATCTCTCACAAACTGTACAACTGATAATTTATGTTAAAAGTTTAAGAAGTGCTAAGAGACAAGCCACATCTAGGGTTTTCTGCATTTGCTATTACTTCAGGTTTGATAGTGATAATATCGAAGTATCTGTTCATGGCTGGACCATACAATAACCCTATATTGTACTGGTTTGATGTTTTATTAGACGGAGCGCCTATGTTATTTGGGTCGTTTTTGTTCTTAGCAATTGCATACTGGTTTATGGCAATTTTTGGAAGAGTAACCCATCCGGTGCTTAATGTTTTGCAATTGGTATTTGTGCTTTTTTCTTACTTTGGAATTTGCTATGTGGCAGGGTCGATGTTGAATCAAACATCTAGATTTCCTAGTATTTCTATGTTTGATTACTTGATAATTTTATCACCCTATGTATCTTTATTGGTCCTAGTGTTAAATATCACCTATAGTCTTGTGAAGCCTATTGAGCCAAGGCAAAACAAAATTACTACTTAAAAAGCAACCCGTATCTATGAAAAACTCCAATCACTGCACAAAATGTAATTCTACCCAAATAATCCAGATAGAGGGAGGAGGAACATGGACAGGGTATTACAACCAAATCAACATTGGAAGTATGAAACCTATCCTTGTGACTAGATATCTTTGTGGCAATTGTGGGTTCTCAGAAGAATGGATCGATAACCTAGAGGATATTGATAAGTTGATCAAGAAACATGGAGATTCTAATTCTTTTGGAGAATTTGTTTAAAAATCAAATATTGCCAAGACTGTGACACCAATTATTTTACCATAATAAAATGATAATTATAACCATCATAACCTTCATCACTCAAGGTCAAAGTTGAATTACTGTCTAACTTGGACACCCTCATTCTATCTGAACTGCCAAGTATGAAGCTAGGAACAGTTGTCTTGTAGCTACGATTAATATTTATAAATAGTTGATTTTTATCCTTTTCATAGGATAGTTTAGCATCCATTATCAACTCAGCATCATTGAATAGATTCAACTTATTATCATCAACAGCCATGGTAATCTCTCCGAAAATGATAAATCCCCCTCCTCCAATTCCACCAGATATTGATTCTAGTTTCCATTGACCTTCTATTTTGAGTGAATCATCGATATCGTCTGAACAGCCAATAAATGCAAAAGATATGAGGCTAAATAATAATAGACATTGTAGCTGTTTCATAAGTTTCGTGATTTTTATTCTAACGAAATCAATGTGCTAAATGTATATCTTGATGAAATATGAATTTAGGTTTTGACATACTAAACACCATAGAACCTAAAATGATTTACTTCCCCAAAGTAATCATAGCCCCAATATTAAATATATCGCCGGAACTATCATTCAAACCTATATCATAAAAGGGATAGAGCACAATCCCATCATATACCCAAAACAACATACCTATTTCTAAATGTTGTTGGTAAGTGGATCCTTCTTTTTGGAACGGATCAGAGTTTCCTCTAAGCCCAACATATGTTGTTTGCCAATTGGTAACATCAGCTTCTAGATTGAAGGCATAATTAGTCCTGAAATCACCTGATTGTTCATTGAGCGTTACTTGAAGATTACCGTTTGCATTCACATTTGAGCTGATTGATTTTTCATAAAGCAAGTTAATGCTTGGGCTAAATGGATTTTTCTCTGGATCAAAAGTTAAGTTGGTAGATACAATTGCAGAGAGTGCAGGTAAGAACTTACTATCATTTGTCAAATGGATTTTGAGACCAACATTGGCTGTTTCTGAGGAGACATTTTTAATGTCAGTTTTGTCTTTTTGTGCCGACCAGCCAAATTGCAATTGAAAGTTTTTAGTCAACCCATACCTAAATAAGGTACTCAGATTATGCTGATTGGTTTCTTTAAAAGCATTGTTACCATAATAATTGTCAGATTGAAGAGCCCCCTTTTTGAGAACCATGATCTCACCATTGTCGTATGGTCTTATTTGCGCATTTGAGTCTTCAGTAGTCAATAAAATTACTAACCCTATAATCAAAATTGTAAATATTCTTGAAATGTTATTATTTATATCTTTAGTAGCTAAACTATACTTCACTATATTGCTTTTATATTTAAATAAATGTCGATTTGTCAAAAATTAAAATCGACCAAATGCTAAAGTAGAATATTTCATATGACCTTACGAATAATTTTATCACTAATTTTTATAGGATGCACAACACATCTATCATTTTGTCAAGCTGAAATATCAGGTGATGATGTCGATGATGATGCTTTGTTTATAAAAGATATTCACAACTATGCATTGACAGAAAGCTCGACATATGTGTGGTTAGAACACCTTGCCACAGAATGTAAAGGCAGACTAGCGGGTAGCGCAAATGCCGAAAAAGCTGTCCAATACACAAAAATGATAATGGATACGCTAGGATTCACTTCCACTTCTTTACAACCATGTAAAGTCAAGAAATGGCATAGAGGTGACTCTGAGTCTGTTAATATCTCGTGGAGAAATAACAAAAAGGATGGTGATCAAAACAAGAGATTAAATGCACTGTCTCTTGGAAATTCTTATGGGACTGGTCCAGATGGAATAACTGCAGAAGTAATAGAAGTACAAGGCTTAGATGAGGTAGAAAAATTGGGGAGAAGTGCAATAGAAGGAAAAATTGTTTTTTATAACAGACCCATGGATCCTACGCAGTTAAGAACATTTCATGCATACGGAGGTGCTGTAGATCAACGTGTATGGGGAGCGTCTAAAGCTGCAGAATATGGAGGCGTTGGTGCAATAGTGAGATCAATGACACTTCGTCAAGATGACTATCCACATACAGGTACAATGGTTTACAAGGAAGAATTTCCTAAAATTTCTAGTTTAGCTATAAGTACAAATGACGCTAGTTTTCTAAGCAACCTACTCAAAAAGGAGAAGGTCACGATGACTGTGAAAAATAACTGTGCACCAGGCGAAGAAGCAGTATCTTATAATGTGATTGGCGAAATCGAAGGGACAACTTACCCTGATGAAATAATCGTAATAGGTGGACACTTGGATGCATGGGATGTAGGAGGTGGAGCCCATGATGATGGTGCAGGCTGTGCTCATTCTCTTGGGGTTATCGATATTCTTAATGGAATAGGATATAGACCTCAGCGAACCATCAGATGTGTCATGTTCATGAATGAAGAAAATGGATTAGCCGGTGGAAAAGAATATGCACGTGTCTCAAATGAAAAAGGAGAATATCATCTTGCTGCATTAGAATCAGATGCCGGTGGATTCGTACCAAGAGGATTTAGCTTTGATGGTCATGCGGATGTCTTAAAACCATTTTATGCAAGGGTCAGTAAGTGGCTACCGTTGCTTGAAAGTTATGGATTGTATTTTACAACAGGAGGATCAGGAGCGGATATTGGCCCCTTAAAAGATCAAAAGGGGTTACTTATTGGTTTAAGACCTGACTCACAACGATATTTTGATTACCATCACACAACGATAGATCAGATAGAGGCTGTTAATAAAAGAGAACTAGAATTAGGAGCCGCATCTATGGCTTCATTGATATACTTAATAGATAAATACGGACTGAAATGATGTACTTCAGCGAAAAAAAAGATGTAGTTACTATTGGCGCATTAGATTTTGCAATCTACTTAAACGCCAGAGAAATACAAAACAGAATAAGAGAGGTTGCCAAGACAATCGAAACGGATTATGTAGGCAAAAATCCTTTGTTTTTAGTGGTATTGAACGGGGCGTTTATGTTTGCGGCGGATTTGATTAGAAACATGGATATCGCTTGTGATATAGATTTTGTTAAAGTATCATCCTATAAGGGATTAGCTAGTACTGGCCGACTTGAGGTAAAAATTCCTAACGAAAAAGACCTCACAGGAAGACATGTTGTAATAGTAGAAGATATTGTAGACAGTGGCTTTACTTTAGACCAATATATTCCTGTGATAGAAAAGCAAAACCCTGAAACTCTAAAAATATGTACACTTCTAGAAAAGCCAGATGCTGCAAAGTATAAGGTGGATTTAGATTATAAGTGCTTTCAGATACCTACTAAATTTGTAATTGGGTATGGATTGGATTTTGACGGCGCAGGAAGAAATTTACCTCATATCTATCAGTTGGTTGATGAATGGGGCAGATAGATGTCACCGGTGTTGGATTCTAGGTTTCTGGTGTTAAGTTATATGTAGACAACTTACACCTTGTTGAAAATTGAAGCATGAAAGAAAAGCAATTGCCAGATAAGAAGAAGACCAAAAGCTTGATGAAATATACAGGTCTTGGTTTTCAAATGGCAGGTGTATTTTTAATAGGAATATTTGGGGGACAATGGATAGACGGATATTTCGAATTTGAAACGCCTTATTTCACGATAGGTCTTATCCTATTTTTATTTACGGGCTACCTTTATAGACTATACATTGACCTTACTAAGGATTTATAATGGATATTGAATCTTACTATCAAAATATACGGACATCTGCCGAATACATATCAAATCGAATTGAGCGACCTATTCCTACTAAAGCAATTATGATGGGTACAGGCCTAAGCAGTATAGTGGATGAAATGGTTGACATCGAAAGCATTGATTATGCAGATATTCCCAACTTCCCTCAGAGTACAGTACAAAGCCACAAAGGGAAGTTCGTTGTAGGAAAGTTGAATGACAAAGAAGTCTTAGTACTTGCCGGTCGTTGGCATTATTATGAAGGATATAGTACCAAGGAATTGACTTTTCCAATCCGAGTATTGAAACACTTAGCAGTTGATACTATCATATTTACCAATGTTTCAGGTGGTGTGAATGAAAGCTATAATGCTGGAGACTTAGTCATTATAAAAGATCATATTAACGCTATTCCCGATCATCCTTTAAGGGGATTGAACGATGATCGACTAGGTCCAAGGTTCCCAGACATGCTCAAAACATACAGCTTTCCCTTGAGAAAGAAAATAAAAAGTGTTGCCGCACAACTTAATATCCCAATACATGAAGGAGTATATTATGGCTTGCAAGGACCGAGCTTAGAAACACCTGCCGAATATGTAATGATTAACAAAATTGGGGCAGATTTAGTAGGTATGTCAACTGTACCAGAAGTTATAGTAGCAAAGCATGCAGGCATGAAAATCGCCGCAGTTTCTATTGTCTCCAATGTCTGTTTTCCACCTGAAAGAATTACCGAAACCACTCTAGCAGAAGTCATCCATGTTGCTAATCAAGCCTCCGATAAGTTAAATCAAATATTAGGAGTATTTGTGAACGAGATAACTTGAATGATTGATTACTTTTCTATCCCAATTATGCCTAGATCTAGAGATTCTTGGATATAACAAGGTCCGATTGATGTAAAACAGAATTCCTCTCCATTACAATCATACACAGTAAAAGGAGCAAAGTCAGCACAATGATTGTCCATTAAAGCAAATTGTGTATTCTCATATTCATATAAACGAATATAAGTTTTACAAGCAAGATCTTCACCATTATACGGTTTCATATTAAACTCTTCCAAAAAATAAGCAATACACAATTTTTCTTCGCTGGTTTCACAACTAATAAAACCGACGGTAACTAACATGCTAGATACAATACAAAACAACTTAATATTTCTCATGATGTTCTTTTCTTTTTTAAACGCTGAATATTTTACAAACGTTGGGTGGGAAAACCTAATTAGTAGGATTAGGTCATAATTTAAATTATTTATATAGGTTTGACCACAATCAATTATTAACGAAGTCTTTCTCCAAAAAGTCAAAGCGCTGCAGACGATATTACTTCTTTATGTTTATGTGGTTAAAAGAATAATATTTCGCACCATACGGCTTTCAATAAAACTATATTTTTTATTTGGATTTAGTCTAAATAAGCTTTGAAAAGTGGTAATTCTAGCCTACATTTGCTCTTATTAAGAATTAATCTAATTAGCTTTAACGCTTGAAAATGGCAAAGTATATCAATATAAAATCGACCACACTTCTTTCTTTAGCGATAGCAATTACTTTTAGTAGTTGTAAAGATGACGATCCAGAAATAAAAGTACCAACTACGTACGAATTTATAAGAGACGGAGTATCTACAGTTTCTTTTTCAGGACAGACAACTAGGATTTTAATGGCAGAAGAATTAGCTATTGGAATGAGTGATTTCAATCAGTCAACTACAAGTCTACAAGAGATGTATGTGAACGAAGATGCAACTGGAGGAGATGTGAGTCCATTCTCAGATGCAGATCTTAATGCATCTACTAAAAGCATAAAATCAAAAGTAGCGGCATCAACTGACTTATTCAGCACAAACACAACAGAAGCAGCAGCAATTAAGTCCCAACTAGAACAATGGATATTATCTCAAGTAAATGAAGTTTTTCCTAATGAAAACGAATTGGCTGAAGCAGGAAAAGCTGGACAAATAGCAGATGGAACTTCTACAAGATATATAAGTGCAAAAGGACTAGAATACAATCAAGCAGTAGCAAAGTCTCTTATCGGAGCATTAATGACTGATCAGATATTAAATAATTACTTGAGTCCTGACGTATTGGACGAATCGAATAATATAGCTGACAATGATGCTGGCATACTAGCTGATGGAAAGGCATACACCAGTATGGAGCACAACTGGGATGAGGCGTACGGTTACCTTTTCGGAAAGTCAAGTTTTGAGAAAAGTCCATTAATTGATCTCGGAGCTGACAACTTCCTGAATAAATACTTATCAAGTGTAGATGAAGATGATGACTTTACAGGAATAGCTCAAGAGGTGTTTGATGCATTCAAAGAAGGAAGGGCAGCTATTGTGTCAGGTGCCTATGAAACAAGAGATAAACAAGCAGATATCATCAAAGAAAAAATATCTAATGTAATCGGGATCAGAGCAGTATATTATCTCCAACAGGGTAAAAAAGCGATTGAAATTGAAAATTATGGCGGCGCATTCCATGAGCTTTCTGAAGGCTTTGGATTTGTGTATTCATTGAGATTTACAAGAGATGCAGGAACCAGTAATAGCAAATTCAGTAGTACGGAAATAGAATCATTCACATCTCAATTGCTTGAAGGAAATGGATTCTGGGACGTAGCGCCAGCAACATTAGATGCAATTTCGGAAACAATCGCAGCAAAATTTGATTTCACAGTAGCACAAGCTGCAGAGTAATAATAGAATAGTAATACTATGAAGGGATTAATAACATCGTTTTTGATAATCGTCTTTTTATTTGCAACCCAGTCTTGTGGTGACACAGAACCAATTGAGCCTGAAATTCCTATTGACAATTTTGATAGAGGAGCTTTGCTGACAGATATTGCAGACAATGTTATTATTCCTGGATATATACGGTACGCAACAGATATTGCTAATCTTGACTTGAAGGCAAATACTTTTGCTAATAACCCAACAGCAGATAGATTATTCCAACTGAAATTAGATTTTAGAAAGGCTTACATTACGTGGCAGAGAGTATCAATATTTGAAATAGGAAAAGCAGAGTCGTTGGCTTTGAGAAATAACGCAAATATTTTTCCTGCCAATGTTGTCGAAATCGAAGCTAACATAGCAATGGGTAATTATAATCTAGCACTCCCTTCCAAAATCGATGAGCAAGGATTTCCAGCATTGGATTATCTGCTATATGGTACAGCAGAATCAGAAATGGAGGTAGTTGAGTACTTCAAGAATAACAGTAATGCGGGAAAATATTTAACAGACCTGACCTCACGTTTACAAACACTTTCTACAGAAGTACGAGACGATTGGACTAATGGTTATAGGGAAACTTTCATTGGAAATGATGGGTCATCCGCTACAGGTTCATTGAATAAATTGGTGAATGATTATATTTTCTACTATGAGAAATTCTTGAGAGCTGGCAAAATTGGAATTCCAGCGGGTGTATTCTCTGGAAGTCCTTTACCAAATAAAGTAGAGGGTTTATATTCAGAGACGAATTCTAAATTATTCTTCCTAACTGGACTTAGTGCTTCAAAAGAATTTTTCCTTGGGTCGAGCAGTTACAGTGACGAAATAGGCGAAAGCTTAAAATCATATCTGGACTACCAAGATCAAGTTGGTAATGACCTTAGTGGAAAGATTCTAGCCCAATTTGATGTTATAGAAACGAAAGCAAATGGACTAGAAAGTAGTTTTGTCAAACAGATCGAATCGGATAATTCGAAAATGTTAGAGACTTATGATGAATTGCAGAAGAATGTGATTTTACTTAAAGTTGACATGCTACAAGCGTTGAATATTAAGGTTGATTTTGTTGATGCTGATGGAGATTAATGAAATTGACAATGAAAAACGTGATTCCACTCCCTGCTCAAACTTCAATGGGGATAGGCGGGACATCTTTTCGCTCTGTTCTTCTATTGTGAAGCTAAACTGTTTGTAAAAAGGGGTTATCAACTTTATTAAATGTACTACTAAACATATAAAATGCCCAAGCGCATTCTAATATCCTCTTTGGAAGGAGTAAGGGGGTAGAAAACGCTACACGGGCAAAGCGCTGATGTCCAAACCAATAGCAAGATATAATCCAAATCAGTTAACTAACGCTTCGCCATTAGCTCTTTTTCGTATTCTATTTGGGGTCATGATGTTAATATCGATAATTCGTTTTTGGTATTATGGGTGGATTGAAAAATTCTATATCGAACCAAAATTTTTCTTTTCTTATTATGGATTTGAATGGGTGAAACCTAATGGTCAATGGACATATTTACTTTTTATCATAAGTGGAATTTCCTCGATTTTTGTAGCGGTTGGATATAAATATCGAATGGCAATTATTATATTTTTTCTATCGTTTACCTATATCGAACTGATGGATAAAACTACCTATCTTAACCACTATTACTTTATCAGTGTTATTGGTCTTTTGATGATCTTTTTACCAGCTTCAGCTTACTATTCTGTCGATGCATGGAAGAACAACAGGAGAGGGTTTGAGTATATACCACGATGGACGATTGATAGTATTAAGCTACTATTGGGTATTGTCTATTTCTATGCAGGTTTAGCAAAATTACAGCCAGATTGGCTAGTCAGAGCAATGCCGCTTAAGATCTGGTTACCGTCTAAGTATGATACGCCACTTTTAGGAAATCTGATGCATGAAAATTGGGTTCATTTTGCATTTAGTTGGGGAGGAGCTGCATATGATTTGTTAATCCCATTTTTATTGCTGAATAAGCGAACTAGGAGTTTTGCATTTGTGATGGTTGTCATTTTTCATGTATTGACCAGAGTTTTATTTCCTATTGGGATGTTTCCATATATCATGATTGTAAGTGCATTGATTTTTTTCGACCCTAGAGTACATAACAAGATACTTAGATGGTTGAGCAACCTTCTGAAGATCAATAAATCAAAATTTGACAATAATCGTACACTCATATATAGTAATACATCGATCACTAAGCTCAAGAATGGCTTATTAATTGCGTTCTTTGCGCTTCAAATTTTGATACCCTTTAGATTTTTGGCTTATCCTGGTAATTTGTTTTGGACGGAGCAAGGATATCGGTTTTCGTGGAGGGTGATGTTGATGGAAAAGGCTGGTTATGCAACCTTCAAAATAGTGGATGGTGTCAGTGGAACAAGATTCTATGTGGATAATTCAGATTTTTTGACAGTCCAACAACAAAAAATGATGAGTACTCAGCCTGACATGATATTGGAGTATGCACACTTTTTAGGAGATAAGTTTTCCAAGGATGGACATCAGAATATAGAGATTTATGTAGAGAGCTATGTGGCACTCAATGGTCGTCCGAGTAGACCATATATAGATCCAACGGTAGACTTGTTGAAAGAGAGGGAAGGATTTCGAAAAAAGGAATGGATACTGCCATATTGATTATGAAGGTTAGTGCTTAAGAATGGTCTTGCAAAGACGCAGGGGCAGTAGAGGAAATGCTTTGCAATTGGAAGGAGTAATAAAAATGGACGTCATCTTCTTAGAATAAAAAGCACTATCCAACTGACTTAAAAATAACAGCTTAAAATATATTTATTGAAGATTAAAACAAACATATCATTCTTTATCTTTCTAGTATTGGCGCAAACCGCAATTGGTCAGCATACGTTATCAGGAAAGATCAAAAACTTAAATACAGGAGAGGTCATCGTCGGCACAGAAGTGTACAATCAACAGACTGACGAAGTAGTTTTTACCAATCCTAATGGCTATTACGAATTCAATAATCTGGAGACAGGAGTTTATGATCTTACGATATTCACTTTTGACTACATCACTCAGACTAAGTCAATTGAATTAAGCTCAAATGCTTCGCTCGATTTTAAGTTAGCACCTTTATCACAGCAACTCACACAAGTAGAAATAATAGCTAAGAAAGCAGAATTCTTTGATATTCGTCGGTTGAGGCCTGTGGAAGGAACCTCGATATTTGCAGGAAAAAAGTCTGAGGTAGTGTTATTGGATCAAGCGGTGGTAAGTGTCGCTTCTAACACTGCTAGACAGATATATGCACAAGTAGTTGGACTCAATATCTATGAAAGTAATGATGCAGGTCTACAGCTTAGTATTGGTGGTAGAGGACTAGATCCCAACCGTACGGCCAATTTCAATACTAGACAGAATGGATACGATATCAGTGCAGATGTTTTGGGATATCCGGAGAGTTATTATTCACCGCCAGCGGAGGCATTATCTGAGATTCAGGTGATCCGTGGAGCGGCCTCGCTGCAGTATGGAACACAGTTCGGGGGATTGATCAACTTCAAGATGAAGAAGCCTGTCAGAGATAAAAAGATCGAATTGATCTCAAGGCAGACGTTGGGGTCCTTTGGATTATTTACTTCCTTTAACAGTATTGGCGGAACAGTTGGAAAAGTCAGCTATTACACCTATTTCAACTATAAAAAAGGAGATGGATATAGAGATAATTCTGAATTCGACTCAAAGAATTTTTATGGTTTTGTAAATTACAAGTTAGGAGATAAGACCAATATATCGATTGAAGGAACGTATCTTAAATACTTAGCAAAACAAGCTGGGGGATTGACAGATGCGCAATTTACAAATACTCCAAGATTGAGTACAAGAGATCGCAATTGGTTTGAAGTAGATTGGAAATTGTACTCTGCAAAGTTGAATCACAAGTTTTCTGATAAATCTGAATTAGATTTTATGGTGTTTGGCTTAGATGCTGAGCGTAATTCTGTAGGGTTTCGAGGTAATCCGATCAATCTTAATAGCAATCCAATAACTGAGATAGATGAACAAGATGCTTCGGGTAATTACATTCTGCCAAGAGATTTATTGAGAGGTAGTTTTAATAATTGGGGTTTTGAATCAAGGTTCTTATCTAGATATAAGATCGGTGAGAAAGATGGGGTCTATCTCATAGGTGCTAAACTCTACAATGCAAACAATACGAGCATTCAAACTGCGGGCTCAAATGGATCTGATGCTGCTTTTTCAATAGCAGATGATCTGTTTCCAGAATATGCCAATCAGTCAAGTTTCTCATTTCCAAACTTAAATGTTTCTGTATTCGGAGAAAATATTTTTTTCTTGAATGAAAAATTGTCAATCACTCCAGGTTTTAGATTCGAATATATAAAGACAGAAAGTGAAGGGAAATATCAACAAATTAATTTTGATAATGCTGGAAACGTAATCAGTCAAAAAGAACTAGATGATAACAATAAACTAGAAAGAAAATTTGCGCTTTTCGGAATCGGTGCAAGTTATAAACCGACGAAAAATGCTGAGATCTATGCTAATATTTCTCAGAATTATAGATCAGTGACATTCAGTGATATACGAGTGGTGAGTCCGACTTTTATTATCGATTCATTGATCACAGATGAGAAGGGATTTACTGCGGATCTAGGACTACGCGGTAGGTGGCAGAAGTATCTAGCGTTCGATGTAGGCGCTTTCGCACTCCAATACAATAATAGAATTGGGATCCTTTTGGATTCTCGTGCCAATCGGGTACGTAAGAATATAGGAACTGCCTTTATTTATGGAATTGAAGTATTTGCAGATTGGAATATGGCAGAGACCTTCTTACAAGACAATAAGAAAGTGAAGCTGAATATATTTATCAATTCGGCATTTACTGATTCCGAATATATAGCTTCAGAAGAAAATAATGTTAAGGGAAATAAAGTAGAATTTATTCCAGCAATTAATTTTAAATCAGGTATTAAGGCGGGATATAAAAATCTACTAGTAAGCCTGCAATTTTCTAGTTTATCCAATCAATTTACCGATGCAGAAAACAGTTCTGCCCCAGAGGATGGAGATAGCCGAAGCGGTGTAATCGGTGAGATTCCTGGATATAGTATTCTCGATTTTTCTATGTCGTATAAGTTCAAGAAGTTTACATTGGAATCAGGAATCTTGAATTTTTTGGACAATCAATATTATACTAGGCGAGCAACGGGTTATCCAGGGCCTGGGATTATACCTAGTGATGGGCGCGGAGTTTATTTGACAATGGGGATTAGACTATGATCATTATTGCTTAAGTAATTTCACTGACCTATCTACTAGAGATGCTTTTATCATTAGTATGTACATTCCTTTTGGGATAGATTGTAAATCAAAGTCTTGAGAACTAGAATGAAGAAGACTTTTACCTTGCATTGTAAATATCTCAGCACTATTGAAAGTAGTATTAATAATTACATTTTCAAGTCTTTCTTTTCTCTTATTCTTGAAAGAACAAGAGAACCTCTTACTTATTCAAAATTGGGTGATCTGTCCCAGTGATAAATATAGTATTCATCTATAATTAAGTAACTGTTTAATTCATTACAGTTTAGATAATTGGCCGAAAATACATCAAGATCAAATTGGGTCAAAATTTTTACTTATCTATCTGAACATTGTCCATTTATAGAGCAAGAACTTAGATTAAGAAGAGTTATATAAATAGGTCTAAGATGTTAGATGAATGTTTATGCATAATTAAAAAAAATAGCTGGTAAAGATTTTTAATAGTTAGTTTAGAATTGTGTAGACAGGTTATAATCGTAAAACAGAAAAGGGAAGATTATTCACTGTCATATTATTAAAAACAAAATATATAACATCTATGTATTACCCTTTCCTTACTTTAGCGTTTTATTAAGAACTTATTGGATGTAAACGACGTCTGTCAATATATGGTACAAATAGATATTTTTATAATGAGCATCAGAAAGTTAATTTTTGTTTTATTGATTCTTGGATTTGGGTCACTGAATATATCTGGGCAGAATGTGATGCAGAAAAGAGCTAAAGTAGAAGCACTCAATAGTGCTCTTCACTTTGTGAATGAAAGTTCTCATGGGATGCTGATCGTGCACAGAATGCTTGAGAACTACAATCAAGACATCAATAAGTATGTAGATCTTGAGAGCTTTAAGATTAATTTTTATACGAATAAGGATCTGCCCAAAGACATTTTTGACGACCCAGAAAATTGGTTCTATGACACTTCTCCTTATGAATGGTATGATATAGCTGTACAAACAGCAAAAAAAACTCAATACACGAACAGTGCAAAAGTCGTCAAGACAATTACTTCCATGAAGTCAATATTGACAGATATCAATAAGTTGAGATTTGACCTAGATGATGCAATTATAGACAAAGACTTAACGGATACTATTTTGCTTAATAAAGTTTACACAGAACTAGAAAGAGGGGTAGAATTATTCGATGATTTTTACAATCTGCACAAACTATTATCATCACAAATTGGTGCTGGGTTTAAAAGTGTAAGACCTACCGCAGCAGAGGTGCAATTTCCAAAATTGTACGAATCGATGGTGAAAGTTTATTTAAGTACTAAAGATATTCTAATATCAGTAAGAGAAAAAGAGGATGAGAACTTAGATCAACAAATGGAGTTTCAAAAAACTTCTATAAATGCATTTAAGAATCTGGATTTTGCCAGTTTTGGATCCACAAGGCTCACAAGCAGAAAGGTCGAACGAATAAAGTCAAATCTTGAAGAACAGGGAAATCTATCTATAGCGTCAATTAGCAAATTTTATAATACAGCGGAAGTACCAGAAGAGTACAAGCAATATGGAAAGTTTTATTACTACTATAATTCTGACCTTATAAATAAGTACAATAGATACGGAAACGGAATAGTGTTTGAACTCAACAATTTGATATCTTATCTTGATATTCCGGTGTTATTATTTACAGAATTACCACATTATTTTAAAGTAGTATACCCTAAAACACTAGATAAAGTAGACTACCTCTCAGCTTCTGATTCTAAGATCACTCGACTGCCCAAGATGTTGAAAGATCGAGAAATACAGATGAGCACCAGAAAAATAAAAGTAGATAGTCTCAAATTCGAAGTAGCTTTATATGACCATATGATTGAGGATGGTGATGTCATTTCATTGAATTTTAATGGAGACTGGATTATAGAAGAACTGCTTCTTACCTCAGAACAAAAGAAGCTCAGACTAATGCTTAATAAAGAAGGCAAAAACTATTTCATTCTGCATGCGAATAATGTAGGAAGGAGACCACCAAATACAATGGCGGTCGATTATTATTATCGAGGATTCAAAAAGCAGATCATCTTAGAATCTGACTTAAATGTAAGCGAGATGATAGAAATAGAATATGTGAAAGAATAAGAAAGCCGGCTTTTTAGTTTACTTTGTTATGTAAACAACCTCACAAACTCAAAAACTAAATAGTTGAGTCCTATACTCCAAGGCATATTATTAGGATTGACACTAGCGATTATGCTAGGGCCAATATTTGTTACAATAACACAAATTTCAATAGAAAAGGGAGCTAGAGCGGGATTATCCGCTTGTACAGGGGAATGGTTTAGTGATATTGTTATAATTTCTGTTTGTTATTTGTTTGTCCAGAAAATCAATGACTTAGTCCAAGATGTCACATTTACATATTGGATGGGACTTATTGGTGGTTTTATTCTTATAGTTTTTGGAATAGGAGCGTTCTTAAATGAAAGTAAGATAGAGTTTAAACAGACGAAGCATTCTACTAATGATTATTTTGGCTTCTGGATGAAGGGTTTCCTAGTTAATACAATTAATCCATTTACATTTATTTTTTGGATAGGAATTATTTCTACAAATGTTATTAAATCAAAATTTACAAATCAAGAAGCTATGATGTTCTTTGCATCTATCTTAGGTGTTATAATAATTACAGATATCGCAAAGGTGCTTCTCGCAAAGAGAATTAGAAATAATTTAAAACAAACACACTTCAATATTTTCACTAAAATAGCTGGAGTAGGACTTATAATCTTTGGAATATCCTTCTTAGTAAGAACACAAGTATTTTGATTTGACAAGTGATTATTTAGCAGTTTTCGCCATTGTAAATCCGTTATTTGACACACACAATCGTGTCCGCCATTATGTCACCTGAATATCCTTGGTATAAATTATGTACAATACTATTTGGACTTACTATCTTTGTGATCCAATTACTATTAAAAAATAGATAATAATCGGTGCGCCGAACAAAATAAATATCCATGTTTAAATTATTCAAGAATCTTTTTGGTACCAAGTATGATCGTGATGTAAAGCTTTATTCTCCTACTGTGGAAGAAATTAACAAGCATTTCGCAACTTATGAAAATATATCTAATGATGATCTGAGAAATAAAAGTCTTGAATTCAAAAAAAGGATAGCAGAACATCTAGCAGGTGTCGATTCTGATATAACGGCACTTAATGACCAATCTGCCAATGAGACAGATTTAAATCAGAAAGAAGAACTTTTTAATAGAATAGATGAACTAAAGAAAGATAGAGACAAACATCTTGAGGAGGTATTAAAAGCAATCCTACCAGAAGCATTTGCAGTAGTAAAAGAAACTGCTAGTAGATTTACGAACAATGATACGATGGTTGTCACGGCTACGGAACATGACCGTGAGTTGGCAGCTAAGAAGAGCTACGTAACCATAGAAGGCGATAAAGCGATTTACCAAACATCTTGGTTAGCTGCAGGTGGTGAAGTAGAATGGAATATGGTCCATTATGATGTACAACTTATCGGTGGCATGGTACTCCATGATGGTAAAGTTGCAGAGATGCAAACAGGGGAGGGTAAGACATTAGTTGCCACCCTTCCAGCATATCTTAACGGATTAACCGGTCAAGGGGTGCACGTTATCACAGTCAATGACTACTTAGCCAGAAGGGATAGCGAATGGGTAGGACCTATTTTCGAATTCTTACTTTTGACAATAGATTGCATAGATAAGTACAGACCGCATTCTGATGGGAGAGTACAAGCATACAAGGCTGATATTATTTATGGTACAAACAATGAATTTGGGTTTGATTACCTAAGAGACAACATGGTAAAGTCGGCTGCAGAAATGGTGCAAGGTAAGCACCATTATGCCATGATCGATGAGGTAGATTCTGTGTTGGTTGATGATGCGAGGACGCCATTGATCATTTCAGGACCTGTACCAGAAGGATCTGAAGAACAAGAATACCAAGAGCTAAATCCAAAGGTAAAAAGCCTAATGGACGAGCAGAAGAAATTGGCTACTACTTATTTAGCGGATGCTAAAAGACTCATCAAGGAAGGTAAAGATGGAGTAGAAGAAGGTGAGGGAGGTATAGCGCTTTACAGAGCTCATAAAGCATTGCCAAAATATAGACCTCTTATTAAGTTTTTGAGTGAAGAAGGTGTAAAAGTTCTCATGCAGAAAGCTGAGAACCACTATATGCAAGAGCAAAACAAGCACATGCATATTGTTGATGGCCCTTTGTTGTTCACAATTGATGAGAAGAACAGAAATGTAGAATTGACGGATAATGGTATCGATTATCTTTCAAGAGGAGAAAATGATCCTAACTTCTATGTAATGCCTGACATCGCTACAGAGATGCAAATGCTCGAAGATAAAGAGCAAGCAGACGGGACTAAATATAAAGAGGAAAAGGAGACTCTAGTAAATGATTATTCTATCAAAAGTAGAAGATTGCACTCTGTCTCGCAACTGCTAAAAGCCTACACACTATTCGAAAAAGATATCGAGTACGTTGTGATGGATGGTTCAGTAAAGATCGTCGACGAATCTACAGGTCGTATGATGGAGGGTAGAAGATATTCTGATGGCCTACACCAAGCATTAGAAGCAAAAGAAAACGTAGAGCTAGGTGATATCACTCAGACATATGCAACTGTAACTTTGCAGAATTACTTCAGAATGTACCACAAATTATGTGGAATGACGGGTACTGCCGAAACGGAAGCGGGTGAATTCTGGGAAATATACAAATTGGATGTAGTAGTGATCCCTACGAATAGACCAATCGTAAGAGATGATAGAGATGATCTGATATACAAGACAGCAAGAGAAAAATTCAATGCAGTAATTGAAGATATAATTGATCTTACCAGTAAAGGGAGACCGGTTCTTGTGGGAACTACCTCGGTTGATATTTCAGAGATGTTGAGCGGAATGCTCAATCTCAAAGGTATCAAGCATAATGTACTGAATGCAAAGCAACACCAGCGAGAGGCAGATATCGTAGCCGAAGCGGGTAGACCTGGTAATGTAACTATCGCCACAAACATGGCAGGTAGAGGAACCGATATCAAGTTGACAGCGGAAGTGAAAGCTGCAGGTGGGTTAGCAATTGTAGCAACAGAGAGACACGATTCTAGACGAGTAGATAGACAATTAAGAGGTAGAGCAGGTAGACAAGGAGATCCAGGAGGTTCACAATTTTATGTATCACTAGAGGATAACTTGATGCGTCTTTTCCAATCTGAGCGTATCGCTGGATTGATGGATAAGATGGGACATGTGGAAGGTGAAGTGATCCAAGCAGGCATGGTGACAAAATCCATTGAAAGAGCACAGAAGAAAGTAGAAGAGAATAACTTCGGAATCAGAAAGAGACTTCTTGATTATGATGATGTGATGAATATCCAAAGAGAAGCAATTTACACCAAGAGAGATCATGCACTTCATGGAGATAGACTATCTGTGGATCTTAATAACATGTTCGAAGGTTTGACAGAATCTATCGTTATGGATAACCGCCATGCGGGTAATTTTGATACGTTCAGAAATGACTGTATGACAATGTTGAGTATTGATCCTGAAGTGACAGAGAATGAATTTCTGAGCTTGAATGACGATCAATTGATCGATAAGTTTATGAATGAAGTATCGATTGCATACAACAGAAAAACTGACATGATCAATAGGGGTATGCTTCCGGGATTCATACAAACAAAGGAGTCACACGGGGATAGATATAAGAGGATTGCATTGCCATTTACCGATGGTAGATCTAAGCCTCTTAATATATCTGCTGATTTGGATGAAGGAATAGCAACCAACGGAAAATCAATTATGACAGACATCGAGAAAGCCGTTACATTGGCTCTTATCGATGACAACTGGAAAGAGCACCTTAGATCAATGGATGAATTGAAAGATTCTGTTCAATCTGCATCATTTGAGCAGAAAGACCCATTAGTCATCTATAAAATGGAGGCTTATAAACTATTTGAACAACTTATCTATAAGGTAAACAGAGATGTAATTTCTTACCTTATGAATGGTAAAATAGTGATAGCGTCACAGCAAGAAGAGTTGCAAGAAGCGAAGATTCAAAAAACAGATCTTTCAAATACTAAAATGAGTAGATCTGAACAAGCAATGAAACAAGCTGCTGCAAATGCAGGAAGACCTCAACGACAAAAAGTTGAAACGTTCAAGAGAACCGAAAAGAAAGTAGGTAGAAATGAACCTTGTCCATGTGGAAGCGGTAAGAAGTTTAAGCAATGTCACGGGAAGTAGGGAAGATTGTTTAGTGCTTTGCTGTTTATCAAATCTTGCTGCGCTGATTTTTGTTTATATTGTTTAGCCATTTATAAATTCTACTTATTTGTGTTCATTAGTTAGTTGAGAAATAACTATCCTAAAATCGAAAACCAATAAACTATGAATAATAAAAAATACGCTAAACTCCTGCTTGATTATTGTCTCGAAATAAAGGCAGGTCAAAAGCTATATATTAAAAGTACAACACTTGCTGAACCTCTCATTCGTGAGTTATTCAGAGAAGGAACAAAACTTGGTGCTCATGTAGTAGTAGATATGGCTTTCGAGGGCCAAAATAAGATCTTTTTGGATAATGCAGATGATGAACAATTATCTTTTGTTTCTCCAAATCATAGGGAGGCAATGAATGAATTCGATGCATACCTTTACATCAAAGCACCTTTCAATCTAAGAGAAGATCAAAATGTAAACGGTGAAAAAAGGAAGAAAAGATCAGAAGGTTTAAAAGAACTAAATCAAGCGTATTTTACTAGAACAGCAAGTGGTGATATGGTTCGCTCGCTTTGTCTGTACCCAACTCAAGCTAGTGCTCAAGAAGCTGGTATGAGTCTTGAAGAATATACAGAATTTGTTTATCGAGCATGCAATCTGCATCTTGAAAATCCAAAATCAGCTTGGTTGGAAAGACGAAAAAACCAACAAGCGATAGTTGATCATTTTAATACAGTGGACAAGGTTAGGTATGTCGGAACTGGAACGGATATCACATTCTCTACAAAAGGAAGAACATGGATCAATTCAGATGGACGCACAAACATGCCTTCAGGCGAAGTATTTACTGGACCAATTGAAAATACTGTGAATGGAGTTATTCATTTTTCTTATCCATCTATATTCATGGGTGTAGAGGTCCAAGGTATTACTTTAGAGGTAAAAGATGGTTTTGTTGAGAAATGGAGCGCCGAAAAAGGGAGCGAAATATTAGATCAAGTATTCGAAATAGATGGTGCTCGCATGTTTGGTGAGGTTGCTATTGGTACCAATTACAATATCAAAATACCTACTAAGAATATCTTATTTGATGAAAAAATCGGAGGAACAGTTCATATGGCTGTAGGTCAATCCTACAAACAAACTGGTGGCTTAAATAACTCAAGTATACACTGGGATATGATCGCAGAGATGAAAGACGGAGGGCAGATATTTACTGATGGAAGGTTGATTTATGAATCTGGGAGGTTTTTGGAGTTTGATATTTGATAAATTCATGATGTCAAAAAATAACATTTACAAGCTGACATGTTTAATTTTGTTGCTTGCTTTGCAATTAGACGGAGCTGGTCAGTTGACAGTTATCGTAGATAAATATCCTGAACCGCTACATGTTAATGAAAACATTTTTATATCAGGTAGTTTTGAGGGGTGGTCTGGTGGATCAGCTGATTATCAATTGTCTAAAGAGGAAAACTATCACGTCATCACTTTGCCTAAGCAAAAGGGCACCATTTTATTCAAGTTTACTAAAGGATCATGGGAATCGGTCGAAACAGGTGCAAATAACAAGGATATTGAGAATCGAACGCATACTTCAGATCTCAAAGCTGATACGATCTATGCAACAATAGAAAATTGGAATAACCAGAAAGAATATCAATCTACAGCAGCCAAGAATGTCCATGTAATGGTAGAAAAGTTTTATATGCCACTTTTGGACAGGCATCGTGGGGTGAGAATCTACCTTCCTCTAGGATACGAATCGTGTACAGAAAGATATCCAGTAATATATATGCATGATGGACAGAACCTTTTTGATAAGTCCACAGCATATCTTGATGAGTGGGAAGTTGATGAAACATTAAATAGGCTATCAGCAGAACACGGATTTAACACCATAGTCATTGGAATAGACAATGGAGAGGATACTAGAATGGATGAATATAACCCGTGGATACATCCGAAGTATGGAGGTGGTGAAGGCGACAAATACTTACGCTTCATCATTGATAATCTCAAACCACATATCGACAGCACATTGAGGACACTCCCTGATCGGCAGAATACAAGTATGATTGGCAGTTCAATGGGAGGTTTGATATCTTATTATGCAGGTCTGAAGTATCCTGAGGTTTTTGGAAAAGTTGGTGTCTTTTCGCCTTCTTTCTGGATCACTGATGATTTAGAAAAATTCACCTTAGCAAATTCAAATTTGGAAAAGTCGAGAATGTATTTCCTAGCGGGTGCTCAAGAAAGTGAATCAATGGATGCTGATATGCTCAAGATAGTAAATCAGTTAACTGAATTAAACCCACAAGCTCACGATCATCTCAAATCGACGATAATAGAAGGGGGAAAGCACAATGAGGCTTTATGGAGAAAGGAATTGGCAACTGCGATTTTATGGTTATTTGAAGGATAGAATTAGAACCGTTAGGCTTTTGACAGGATATTAAGAAGTAAGTTGAGTGTAATCCACATTGCACTTTTCTTTAAATTTATTCGAAAGGGAGGGTCAGAAACATAATAGGCCAAATGGTCCGATTTCGAACTTAGGCAAACGTCAGAAAACGAAATGTAGGCCTGAGCTGAGAGGGGTCGATTATAAAATGAAACGGATCTCGACAATGGTTGTGCAATTTGTCATATTACATTGTCAAAGATGATAGTTAGCTTCTAAGCCAAATTATTATCTTCGTATAATGAAAAAAGCGCTTATTACTGACTATGTCCATCCATCATTGATATCTGGATTAGAAGCAAGAGGCTACCTAGTGGATTACGACACATCTGTTGATATGTCAAGCTTGCCAGACCTTATCCACAAATATGAAGTGGCGGTAATCAATAGTAAGATCAAGATGTTTCCTGAAACCATTGATAAAGCTGAAAATCTAAAGTATCTCTGCCGTTTAGGGTCAGGGTTAGAAATTATCGATCTTGAATATGCCGCTAAGAAAGAAATCCATGTAATCAATACACCATCTGGAAATAACAACGCTGTAGCAGAACACGCAATGGGCATGATACTCACATTGGCCAACAATCTCATCCAAGCCGATAGAGAGGTGAGAGGCTTTCAATGGAATAGAGAACTCAACAGAGGATGGGAATTAAAAGGAAAAACGGTAGGGATTATTGGATTCGGTCACACAGGAAGCCAATTTGCAAAAAAAATGTCGTCTTGGGAACTTGACGTTATTTCATATGATAAATATCGAGAGGATTATGGTCTAGAATGGGACTTTGTGGAGCGAGTTACTCTAGAAGACATTTTAAATCGATCAGATATCATATCATTACATTTACCATTGACAAAGGAAGTACATCATTTAGTCGATGAAGAATTTATCACCCGATGTAAAGACAAGGTGATGATAATAAATACCTCTCGGGGAAAAGTTATTAAAACTATCGATCTCGTTAAAGCACTTGAAAACGGAAAGGTTGGTGGAGCTTGTCTCGATGTATTTGAAAATGAAAAACCACATACCTACTCACAAAGTGAGACCAATACTTATACTAGACTGTATGCCTTGCATAATACTGTTCTCAGCCCTCATGTAGCTGGATGGACACGCGAATCGTTGGAGAATATTGCCAATGTAATGCTTCAAAAGTATGATGCTTTAAATAGTCTATAGAAATAGGATAATGGAAAAAATAATATATAATTGATGTAAAGAATACAAATGTTTTTCAAGCTTTTCTGACTAACTTAGAGGGTAATGAAATTTTGAAAAGCTAAACATAAAGACAAGAAGCTGTTTCGAAGAAGACATTTGTAAGGAAAAATTATTTTGTATCTATAGCTTAATTGCGTAACATTGCGACTTTGTTAATTTTCTCTTAATAACAAGAGAACTATAAGGTATGTAAATAATCAATAGATACTTTATTAAACATATTAAAACATGAAAAGAATTCTACTATTATTTGTGTTGTCATCTATATCTATCACAGGTATGTTAGCACAGACATCATTAGAAGGAAAAGTAACAGATGCGGCTTCTGGAGAGGCCATACTATTTGGAACTATAGCCTTGTATAAAAATGATGTACTCATCTCTGGAACGGAAACGGACTTAGATGGTAATTACTTTTCCTCTAATCTCGATCCGGGTACGTATGATATCGAGGCGAGTTACATTGGTTACACACCTCAGCGTCAAGTTGGAGTTATTATTAACGCTGGACGAACCAACAGACTTGATTTTGATATTTCAGAGGGAGTACTTTTCGAAGCCGTAGAAATTAAGGCATACAAAGTGCCATTGATCGAAATTGATAATACTACAAGTGGTGCAACTGTTACGGCTGAAGCGATTCGATCATTGCCTACTAAAAGTATAAATGCTATTGCCGCAACTACTGCAGGTATTGCATCTACAGATGGAGGAGCTATCTCGATAAGAGGATCAAGATCGAACGGTACTGTATACTATGTAGATGGTGTAAGAGTATCTGGATTGATACCTCAATCAGAGATTGATCAACTCCAAGTAATCACTGGAGGTGTAGAAGCAAAATATGGTGATCTTGTAGGGGGAGCTATTTCATTGACATCAAAAGGTCCGTCATCTAAGTTTTCTGGTGGATTGGAAGTAGAGACTTCTGAATACCTAGATGGCTATGGATATAACTTAATAGCTGGTAACATCAGTGGTCCAATATTAAAGAATGATGAAGGTCAATCAATAATAGGATATAGGTTCTCAGGTCAGTATAGAGATGTAGCGGATAACTTTCCGACAGCGGGTGGAGTATATAGAGCGTCTGAAGAGGTGATCAGAGATCTAGAGGCGAACCCAACTCTCACTATTGGCGAATCTGTTTTTCCATCATTGGAAGGTATCACAAATGACAGTGAGCAGAAACCGGATTTAGTAAAAGCAAGGCCAAATGAATCAAGACAAGATCTTGCTGTAACAGGTAAAATAGATGCTAGAATATCTGACAATATAGATCTTACCCTATCTGGATCTTATGATAAGGCTACTGATCAATTTGGACTAGGGGAAGCAAATCAATTGTTAAACTGGACAAGAAATCCTTTTCAATATACAGATGGATATAGAGCTAACATTAGATTCAGACATAAGTTAGGTAGACAAGGAATTTCAGATCCTGACGCAACGGATGAAGAAAAGGCAGCAAGAAATACTGCTATTAGAAACTTGTACTATACGCTTCAAGGATCATTCGAAAGAAGAAACAACAGAACTGAAGATCCAATCCACAAAGACAAATTGTTCAATTATGGATATTTTGGTGAGACTCCATTATCATGGACACCAAATTATGGTATCGTAAATGACACCGCTTCATATCAAGGCGATGTGGATAAACTTCCTCAGTTTCCCTTTGGTGGATTTTTTGGGCACTTAGGGTATGCAGAAAATGAAGGAGATTACATTGCAAATACAGAGATAAACCCAATTTTATCTCAGTATAATACAATTAATGGATTCCTTGAAACTGAAACGTCAGATGCATGGGGTTTATATAATAATGTTGGAAGAGTGTATAATGGTTTCGGAAAAGGAGAAAATGACATTCTTTCTATTAATGTAACTAGTGGATTTGATTTTTTGCCTGGAGGCTCTAAAAAAGGAAGACATAGTATTCAGTTTGGATTCTTATACGAACAAAGAACAAATAGAGCGTGGAATGTAAACCCTAATGGACTGTGGGATTTAGCTAGATCATCAATAAACAATCATATTAATGGTATAGATGGAGACAATGTAGTATCAGTAGATTCTTTTTTAATAGGAGGTGTATTACAACCCGTAGAAACATATGCTCCAGCCATTACTATAAATGAAGACAACAAATTTTATAGAAAAGTAAGAGAATTGACAGGAGACAATTTGATTGATTATGTAAATATCGATGGAATAGACCCCAACTTACTTTCGTTAGACATGTTTTCAGCAGCAGAGCTTACTAACCAAGGTTTAGTTGGTTACTATGGATATGATTACCTAGGAAATAAATTATCTGGAAATGTACAGTTCGATGATTTCTTTACAAGTAAAGATGCTGATGGAGTTAGAAATTTTGCATCTGCAGCATTTAATCCAATCTATGGTGCAGCTTATATCCAAGATAAATTCTCTTTCAGAGATATCATTTTCAGAGTAGGTGTAAGAATGGATTACTACGATGCGAACACTAAAGTATTGAAAGATCCTTATTCACTATATGAGATTAATTCTGCGGAAGAATTTTTCGCAATTAATACAGACCAAACTAAGCCCGGAACTGTAGATAACGATTATAAAGTATACTTAGAAGGGGAAAGATCTACCAATGTTGTTGGGTATAGACAGGGTGATAATTGGTTTTTACCTGATGGAACTTCAGTTTCTGGTGGAAATGTGCTATTTGGCGGAGGATTAGTTTATCCATCAATTAAGAACCCTGATGCACCTTCAATCAAAACAGAAGAATTTGATACCAATAGATCATTTGAGGATTATGAGCCACAACTAAATTTCATGCCTAGATTGGCATTCTCATTCCCTATTTCGGATGAAGCGGGTTTCTTTGCTCACTATGATGTGTTGTACCAAAGACCTACTACTAATACGATCCAGACTGCAGTAGATTACTTCTACTTCGAAAGAGCGTCTGGAAACTTACTTAACAATCCAAACCTTAAGCCAGTTAGAACGATTGACTACGAGGTTGGGTTCCAGCAAAAATTGACAAATTCTTCTGCGATGAAAATCTCAGCTTACTATAAAGAGCAAAAAGATTTGATTCAAGCGAGAGTATATGCTAACCTACCAGCACCGGTTAACTCATATGAGTCATATGGTAACTTGGATTTTGGTACAACTAAGGGTTTTTCTTTCTCGTATGATAGAAGAAGAACAAGTAACTTGGAATTATCAGCTACTTATACTTTACAATTTGCTGATGGATCGGGTTCAGATGCCAATTCATCTAGAGGAATTAACAACAGAGGTATAATAAGAAACTTGATTCCACTTTCCTTTGATGAAAGACACAGAATTACTGCCGTTATTGATTACAGATATGGAAGTGCAAAGACTTATAATGGACCTAAAATTGGGGACCTTAATTTATTTGCAGATGCTGGAATTAACTTCAATATCTCAGCTATATCAGGTAGACCATACACTAGAAGAAATGTTGTAAGACAATTTGGAGGTGCAGGTTTCAAAGGAGCTATCAATGGATCAAGACTTCCTTGGACATTCAACATGGACATGCGTGTAGATAAGAGATTTGCAGTAAATGTAACTTCTGAGAAGAAAATGTTCTTTAATGCATACTTGAGAGTTCAGAATGTATTTGATATTAGAAATGTAAGAAATGTATTCCCATTCACAGGTGATCCTGAAGATGATGGATATTTAATCTCTAGTTTCGGTACAGATACTGTAGATCAGATAAATAGCCAAAACAGAAGTGAAGAATCTTACTTGGCTGCATATAACTGGAGATTAGATTCATTCTCAAACTTCACATTACCTAGAAGAATTTATCTAGGATTAATAATGGATTTCTAAAATAGATTCTCGAAAGAATAGAAAATAAAAATTATCTAAAATAATATAGATATGAAAATTAAGACAAAAATATTATTTATAGCGGCATTGCTCTTCTCCATTGTAACAATGGATGCAAGGAATAATCCTGAGCAGCTAGAAAAGATGAAAGACAAAGTACAGTTTTCATCCGCTAGAATGAATTGCCAACCAGCGCAAGCGAATACAGATCTCGAGATCAATAATGTAAGAGCTAGACTTTTGACAGGTGGTGACATCTGGTGGAACAAAGAAGATGGTAGATATATCGTACCTAAGCCAGCACCTGGATTTGACGAAGTATCTTCAATATTTGCAGGTGGTGTATGGATTGGAGGTGTGGATCCAAATGGATCGTTGAAATTAGCCGGAGTTCAATATGCTACAGGAGCCAATACGGATTGGTACCCAGGACCATTGGATGATGAAGGCCAAACAGACGCGACGGTGTGCGAGAACTGGGATCAGTTTTTTAGCGTGAAGGGTGCTGATATATTAAAGCATATTGCAGCTTATGATAAACTAGGAGATGAGTTTAACTGTGACGATATTCCGGATGCTATTAAATATTGGCCAGCGAGAGGGAACCCGTACTGGAGAGAAAGATTTGATTTTGACCTTCCTGACCAAAATTTAGCTGATTTCTGGGATGAGGATGGCGATGGTTATGACCCGTGTCAAGGAGATTTTCCAGTTATTGACATTGTTGGATGTGAAGCCGAAAATAGAGGAAGGGCTAGAGAACTTCTGCCTGATGAGGTTGTATTTTGGTTATATAATGATAATGGGGGTGTTCACGGACTAACGAATGCAACGGCTATTCAAATGGAAGTGCAAGTGCAAGCGTTTGGTTATGCTACGAATGACGAGGTAAATGACATGACTTTCTACAGATATAAATTGATCAACAAAGCGACCGATGATATTAGAGATTGTTATTTTGCTATGTGGGTAGATCCAGATTTGGGATGTTCTGAGGATGATTACATCGGATGTGATGTAGAAAGAAGCTTAGGATATGTATATAATGAAGATGCAACAGATGGTAGCCCAGGTATTGAATGTAATGGAGTTTTAACATACAAAAACGATGTGCCGATTTTGGGAATTGACTATTTTAGAGGACCAAGAGCACCAAGAGCATTCTGTAGAGATGAAAATGATGAAATTATACTCAATGAGGATAGTACAGTTTGTCTACAAATGGTAGAGATTGGAACAGGAGAAGGAGATACATTGATAGAACTGGGAATGACTTCCTTTGTTTATCAGAACAGAGGAGTTAGTAATCCTCCTCCAGCTACAACTGATCCAAATCAAGATACTGAATTTTATAATATTTTGAGAGGTCTTTGGTCTGATGGAACTGCAGTATCTTTTGGTGATTCAGGATTTGATCCTGCAAAAACTGATACAGTAAGATATGTATTTCCCGATGCTCCAGACGATGAAAATGGATGGTCAATGTGTACTGCGGATCTTCCGTTCGATGATAGAAGAACTGTACAGGCTACAGGTCCGTTATTATTACAACCAGGTGCTAAAAATGAGTTGATTATTGGAGCGGTATTCGTACCAAGTATAACTTATCCTTGTCCAAGTATTGATAGATTACAATTTGCTGATGATTTAGCTCAAGCTTTATTTGATAATTGTTTTGATATTACAGACGGTCCAGATGCACCAGATATGTATGGTGTTGAGTTGGATAGACAATTGGTATTATTATTATCAAACGATAGTATAGAAGTAGAGTCTAACAATGCAAGAGAACAATACTTAGAGACTGACCTTCAAGCACCAAAGGGTGAAATGGATTCACTTTACAGATTTGAAGGATATAAGATTTATCAATTAGCTAACCCTAATGTATCTGTGCAACAGTTAGATGACATCGGAGTTTCTAGATTAATAAGACAAGTAGATGTCAAAAATGGTGTGGATGAAATATTCAATTGGTTTTCAGTACCAAACCCAGATGACAGCCAACCACCCGTGTGGATTCCTGAAAGACAGGTAGATGGAGATGATGGTGGAATTAAGCATTCATTCAATGTAAGAACAGATCAGTTTGCAAATGGTGATAGAACGCTTATAAATCATAAGAATTACTACTATACTGTCTTGGCTTATGCTTACAATAATTATAAGCAATTCGACCTTTCTGCTGAAGAAGGTATAGATAAAGGCCAAAACAAGTCATACCTTGAAGGAAGACGGAATGTGCAAGTATACACTTTCACTCCAAGACCCGTAGTATATAAAGAATTACAAACAGCATATGGCCAAGAAGCTGCAGTAACAAGAGTACAGGGAGTAGGTACTGGAGTCAATGCACTAGTACTTGAGGATGGAACAATGGAAGCAATATTGGATGGTTCAATAGAACTAGATTCATTTGGAACAGATGGTACGGCATTAGTACAACTTACCTATAAAGCTGGAAACGGCCCTATTAATCCTACTGTTATTGATCCATTGAATATAAAAGATGGTGCTTATAGATTGGAAATAGTTGGTGCATACGACGATGCAAAATTAGACCCAAAGATTGCTTTGGGTGAAAATGCAAACGGTAGTTCTGCTATTGAAAAAGGAGCTAGATGGGTATTGACTAATACTATTACAGGTGAAGTTATTGCTTCTGAAAAATCTATTGAACAACTTAATGAGCAAATAATTTATGGACAAGGATTTTCTCTTTCGGTAAACCAAGTTGGAGAGCCAGGTAGCCAGTTTGATGAATCAAATGGTGCAATTACACAAGTATATGAGTATGCTGATGGTGGTGGTATAGAGTGGTTCAATGCAGTACCTGCATTCTCTGGAACTGAGATCATTCTTAATGAAGGCGAAGATGACGAATTTACATTAGGCCTCTTCGGATATGTAAACAGTGATGTAGAGACAGATCCTAAGGATGCACTTTCTACTATAGATGATGGATACTTTGTTCCTATGAGATCAACTAGGTATATAGAAGATGCTGAATCAGGATTTTACCTTACTCCCGGATGGAAAGGAGAGATGGGTAAAACTTTTAGTTCAATCGCAAGTCAGAATAAACTGCAATTTAGGGATTTGAATAACGTTAATATCGTATTCACAAGTGACAAATCTAAATGGAGTGAGTGTATAGTTGTAGAAACCGCTGTAGAGGAATATGAAGATATAAATCCAGGTACTATTGGGGAGGCTGAACAGTTTGATTTGAGACAGACTCCGTCGATTGATGAGAATGGTGTACCAACGGGTGCATTGGACGAAGATGGAAACATCGAAATGGGTAAAAGTTATTTTCCGGGATATGCTATTGATGTAGAAACTGGCGAAAGGCTAAATATCTTCTTTGGTGAAAATTCAATTTTTACAGATGAAGCTGATGAGCAAATCAATACTATATTAAGTGGATTTTCCGGCTGGGACGGTATTAGATATAATACAGGTAATGGAGATGATTTGATTTGGAATCCTTCTACTGAATTATTTGCTAGAGGGCAGTTTCAGGCTTTCGGAGGGAATGGTATATATGACCAGTTTGTTGGTGGTCAACATTACATTTATGTTACTAGACAACCGTATGATGGTTGTGATGTTCTTTACGAAAAATTTGAGAGTAGTAGTGCTTCTAAAAACATTGATGGAGTAGCCGTTATCACTTGGACTGCAATGCCTGTGCCAATGGAGCCACTGTTGTCATTAGAAGAAGGTCTGATTCCAAATGACCTTACTGTAAGGTTGAGAGTTCAGAATGGGTATAACAAAGAGCTCGATCTTGATAAACCTGGGAGTTCAAATAAATTTGTTGGTGTAGGTGCATTACCTGTATATGAATTTGCCTTTGGAAATGTTGAAGCTAGAGATGTTGAACCTGCAGAGTTTTCTAATGCATTGGATAATGTTCAAATCGTGCCTAATCCATACTATGCATATTCGGCTTATGAGCAAAATCAGTTTGAGAATATCATAAAAGTTACAAATCTTCCTACGAGGGCAATAGTAACAATTTACACACTTGATGGTAAGTTTATCCAACAATTCAATAGAGATGCAATGCCATTTTTGAATGATGGTAATAATCCAGCACTTGCGGAATCTCAAATCGCTCCGGCGTTAGAATGGAACTTAACGAATAATAAGGGTATCCCTATAGCAAGTGGTGTTTATATTTTCCATATTTCCGCACCTGATTTAGGAATTGAAAAATCATTGAAATGGTTTGGTGTTAATAGGAGATTTGACCCAACAGGACTATAATATTTAATTAAAATGCAGATGGAGTTAGTTTCTGACTCCATCCGCACTTAATCATAAAGCATATGAAAAAATATATTTACACACTAATAATTATCTGTTTTGGAGGGATGACTGTTTTTGCAGGAAATCCAGACAGACAAGGAGAAGCAGGAGCTGCAGAATTGTTGCTCAACCCTTGGGCTAGAAGTGCAGGTTTACACTCTATGTCGACAGCTTCAGTATCTGGAATAGATGCAATGAGAATAAATGTAGCTGGCCTTAGCCGTATCAATGGAGGTGAATTTGTAGTATCAAACACTAGACTTTGGGAAGGAAGTGATATTGGAATCAATTCATTAGGATTTGTTACAAAAGCAGGAAGCAGCGGAGCATTTGCAATTTCATTAGTTGCTATGGATTTTGGTGCCATCAATGTAACAACTACAGCACAGCCTGAAGGGACAGGTGGTACTTACTCTCCAAGTTTTTTTAACCTTGGTCTCGGATATTCCTACACATATGAAAATAAAATAAGTGTTGGGCTACTGGTAAGGGCTATTTCGGAAACACTTCCTGATGTGTCAGCTGGTGGATTTGCTATCGATGCTGGAGTACAATATGTATCTGGAGATAGAGATGAATTCAAACTAGGAATTGCACTAAGAAATATTGGATCTCCAATGAAGTTTAGTGGAGAAGGGATAACCTTTAGAGCTGATGTTTTAGATAGTGACATCCCATACCCAGTAACTGTTGAGCAAAGGGCAGAAGATTTTGAGTTGCCATCTTTGTTGAACATAGGTGTATCGTACGATTTCTACTTTGGTGAAACGAATTACTTGAGAACACTTGCGAACTTTACATCTAATGCATTTGCAAGAGATGATATTGGAGTTGGTGCTGAGTTCTCATTTAGAGATATAGTAACATTAAGAGGTGCTTATAAATATGCCTTAGATTCTGATATTGATGAAAGAAATCTTTATACAGGATTTGCAGGTGGTTTTTCCATTGATGTACCACTTAAGAGAGCGGAAAATAGAGTAGTAGGTATCGATTATGCATACAGAAGTACTAATCCATTTAGAGGAACTCATAATTTTTCTCTTAGATTCGGATTTTAAGAAGATTTTAAAAGACATAAACTAGTTACTTTTGTAACTTTAATGATCTAAAACGTTTCTACTCTTATGAGTAGAAGCGTTTTTCGTATTATAGTATTGAGGTTAAGATACATTCGATACTAATCGCGGAAATGACACTTATGAAGTGATACTTTAAACAAATAAAAAAAAGATTATGGCAATATCTTATATGAGTCAGGATGGATATGATAAGCTAAGAGCTGAGCTAGAGCATATGAAAACTAAAGGTAGGGAAGAGGTCTCTCAGGCAATAGCAGAGGCACGAGATAAAGGAGATCTATCAGAAAATGCTGAATATGATGCAGCAAAAGATGCTCAAGGGTATCTTGAAATGAGAATCAATGAAATGGAGAAGGTAATGGCCAATTGTCGAATTCTTGACAAAAGTCAGCTTGATGGTTCGATAGTGACTGTGATGTCAACAGTGAAGATAAAAAATAGAGGAATTAATAAAGAAGTAACGTACACGCTAGTATCTGAAGCGGAGGCAAACCTCAAAGAAAAGAAAATTTCAGTTACTTCACCTATTGGAAGTGGCCTGTTAGGCAAAACTGTGGGTGAAATAGCACAAGTATCCACTCCAGCTGGGACGATTGATTTTGAAATAATGGATATTTCAATTAACCTTGATTAACAAACTATGGCAGGAATATTTTCCAAAATAATTAAGGGTGAAATACCTAGCTATAAGGTTGCCGAAGATGATGATTTCTATGCTTTCTTAGACATCAATCCTCTTGCAAAAGGGCACACTTTGGTCATTCCAAAAGTTGAGGTAGATTATATATTTGATCTTGATAATGATACCTTGGCAGGTTTACATCTCTTTTCTAAGAGAGTCGCCCAAGCACTTGAAAGTACAATAAATTGCAAACGAGTTGGAGTATTGGTTATAGGTACAGAAGTTCCACATGCTCACATTCATTTGATTCCGTTCCAAACGGAATCGCAAATGGCAATCACAAGTACAAAGTTGTCTATTGGTGCTGAGGAGATGAATGCGATAGCTTCTAGTGCCTCTTTAGCTTACCTAGAACGAAATGCTAATAATGCTACACTTGTATTTGGTGCTAGTCTAAAAGAAATTCGTTACTCAAACAAAGCACTAAAACTACTGCGATCTTATAAACATGAGGTATTAGCTATAGGTGGGAGAGAAGGGAAAGTAGATGATGTATCGATTTTGACAGGACATCCAGAGTTGAATGGTGTCGATACCATCACAATGTATATGGGAGAAGATGGACAAAAAGACCATGAAGACTATATATTGTCATTAAAACCTAGACGGATTATCTTTAATCCTGGTGCTGAAAATCGAAGATTTGCTAAGAAGGCTAAAGAAAAGGGAATTCTAATAGAGGAAGCCTGTACTTTAGTAATGCTAAAAACTGGGCAGTACTAAGGTAAGTGGCTATTATTTTTACCGATATAATGCCAACTATAGAATGAATGCTCTCTGAATTGACAGCAAGAATAGATCTCTACAGATATTTACTTCATTTCATCTCCATAGCAAGGTACTTACCTGTATGACTGTCTTTTTCCTTGATTAATTTTTCAGGAGATCCAGCGAATAGGATATTTCCACCACCACGGCCTCCTTCAGGCCCTATATCAATGATGTGATCCGCTACTTTGATGATATCCATGTTGTGCTCAATGATCAATATTGTATTTCCTTTATCGACTAATCTATTAAGAACATTAATTAGATGGCGTATATCTTCAAAGTGCAACCCTGTAGTTGGTTCATCAAGTATATAGAGGGTATTACCAGTATCTCTTTTAGCAAGTTCTAGAGATAATTTTACTCTTTGTGCTTCTCCTCCTGATAGAGTGGTAGCCTGTTGCCCTAAGGTGATATATCCGAGCCCTACGCTATTAAGCGTGGTCAGTTTCCTAAATATTGCTGGGATGGGTTGAAAAAAACCAGTTGCCTCTTCTACACTCATATCAAGTACGTCAGAGATAGATTTACCTTTATACAAAATCTCTAAAGTCTCACGATTATATCTTCGTCCCATACATGATTCGCAGTCAACTAATACGTCGGGAAGGAAATTCATTTCTATTACTTTTTTTCCAGCACCTTGGCATACCTCACATCTACCTCCTTTTACATTAAATGAAAACCTTCCTGGTTTGTAGCCTCTTATTTTGGCTTCTGGTAGAGATGAGAATATATTGCGAATATTCCCAAACACTCCTGTATAGGTTGCTGGGTTGGATCTTGGGGTTCTGCCGATTGCGGATTGATCAATTTCTATGACTTTATCTACATTGTCTATACCATTGATCTTTTCATAGGGTAATGGTCGCTGACTGCTTCTATAAAAATGTGTTCTTAATATCGGATACAAAGTAGAATTGATCAAAGATGATTTACCACTACCAGAAACACCGGTTACGCAAATAAACTTACCTAATGGAACGACAAGATCTACATGTTGTAAATTGTGACCAGTCGCCCCTTTTAATGTCATTTTTTTACCTGTACCCTTTCTTCTTTTTGCGGGTACCTCTATTCGTATTCTATCAGAAAGGTAATTTGCAGTAATCGTTTTGATTTTTTTGAATTCACTAGGGTGTCCTTCTGCGACAATTTCTCCTCCGTTTTTACCTGCACCTGGCCCAATGTCAATAAGGTAGTCGGATGCGAGCATAATATCTTTATCATGCTCTACAACAACTACGGTATTTCCTATTTCAGTTAGATTCTTTAGGGCATTAATCAATCTCTGATTATCTCTTTGATGCAATCCAATGCTGGGCTCGTCCATTATATAAGTAATACCAGTTAATTGAGATCCTATTTGGGTAGCTAGTCTAGTCCTTTGTGACTCTCCACCGGAAAGCGTTCTTGTGGGGCGATTGAGCTGTAAGTAATTAAGACCTACTTCAAGAAGAAAACCAAGTCTCATCTTTATTTCCTTTACCACATCTTTTGAAATGGCTTTTTGTCTGTCGGAAAGTTTGTCATCTATGTTTTCAAACCATTCATATAAATTATCAAGATCCATAGTGGCTAATTGCCCGATATGCATTCCAGCTAATCGGAAGAATAAAGACGATTTCTTGAGTCTATAACCTTCACATTCTGGACAATCTTGGATAGAAAGAAACTCTTCAGCCCAATTCCTTATTTTCTCTGATGAAGTATCTTTATACCATCTTTCAAGCATATTCACGATGCCATCAGTAGCAAGATTGTATACCAGTTCATGAGGTGAATACCCTAGATCTATACCCAAAGAACTATCACCTCCATACAGAAGTATTTCTAATGCCTCTTTAGGTATATCTTTTATAGGAGTATTTAAATCGAACTTGAACTTTTTAGCTATTTTTTTAATCTGCTTGAAAGTCATGTTTTCACGAACCTCACCAAAAGGTTTGATTCCTACTTCCTTTATTGATTTACTGTCATCAGGAATCACTTTATTCATATCCGCTTTATGGAGCTGACCGAGGCCTTTGCAAGTTGGACATGTGCCATATGGTGAGTTGAATGAAAACGTATTTGGCGAAGGTTCTTCATAGCTAACGCCTGATTCTGCATCCATAAGTTGTTTACTGAACGGAGTGAGTTCGTCAGTGCCATGCTCATTGATATAGATGAAGTCTTCTCCCATCTTAAGTGCAGTCTCTAAAGAATTAGAGATTCTATCCTTTTTATCTTCTTCAACTTTAAGCCTGTCAACTATAAGTTCTATATCGTGTACTTTGTATCTATCAACTTGGAGGCCTTGTTTGAGATCAACAATCTCCCCATCTACTCTAACTTTGGTGTAGCCTTTTTTTCTTACATTTTCGAAAAGTTCTCTGTAGTGTCCTTTTCTGGATCTGACCATAGGAGCTAGGATCACTATTTTCTTTCCTTTGTAGTTGGCAAATATGTCTTCAATGATTTGATTTTCGGTATACTTTACCATTTTTTTACCTGTCACATAAGAATAGGCATCACTTCCTCTTGCAAATAATAGTCTAAGAAAATCATAGATTTCTGTTGTGGTTCCTACTGTAGATCTTGGGTTCCAAGAGGTTGTCTTTTGCTCTATTGATATTACGGGACTGAGACCATCTATTTTCTCAACATCTGGTCGATCCATGTTTCCAAGGAATTGACGAGCATAGCTGGAGAATGTTTCCATATACCTTCTTTGGCCTTCTGCATACAGGGTGTCGAATGCTAGAGAAGATTTTCCACTCCCACTTATACCTGTAATCACTACAAGTTGATTTCTAGGAATCTTTACAGAAACATTTTTTAGATTATTTTCTCGAGCGCCCACTATCTCTATGTAACCATCCTCTGCTATCTTCTTTGCCATTCAATTGATATATTATTGGAAGAAAACACAAGGTACGGTGGATGGTTGAGATTTTTAAATGATATATGCAGTTGCTTGTGTTTAAATTGTCAAAAGATAGGAAAACACTTTTTTTTATTAAACTAAATGATGATCAAATTATACATATCGTCATCGTTTGTGATGCCTTTCTTTTTATTACTTAGCTGTGCTGATACGACTAACCTTGCTGAAATTGATATTGTCAAAACGGATGGATTTAGTTGGGATGGAAAGGAAGAATCCACGATTCTCTATTCATTTGAAGGGGAATCAGTCGATATGCCTGCCGAAATCAAATATCGTGGAGGTCATTCTGCGCGATATGAAAAACATTCTTTTTCATTGGAATTGGTAAAAAAGTATCAATTGACTGGACTTCCAAAGGATGATGATTGGATTCTAAATGCTAACTACATCGATAAGACATTCATGAGACATAAGATCAGTTATGACCTATTTCGTGACATGAATATTAATAATTTAAGTGTTGCCTCTAATTATGTGAACATTAGTATCAATGGTGAAGCTCAGGGGTTATATCTCATCACAGAAGAAATAAATGGTGGCCAAGTCAAGCTCAATAAAACCGACAGTCAGGCAATGATTTTTAAAGATCCACCTTTTCTTTTTGAGACTCGAATTCCTAATCCACAGGACACAAATAATTATTACCAACAGAAATTTCCTAAGATTAGCAAAAATGATAAATCAGCATATTTAGAACAGTTTCGATCGTTAATTTTTGAGTCGTCGCTAGATGAATTTTCTGCAAAGATTGGAGACTGGATAGATATAGATAATGTAATAGATTGGCATTTGCTTCTCCTGTATTCTTATAACGCTGATGGTATTTTGAAAAACTTTTATCTCTATAAATTGGATTCGGATACACCGTTTAGAATTGCCATTTGGGACTATGATCACACTTTTGGTAGGGATGGCGACAATGAACGGAATATGATGGAAAGGTCAATGAGGATGGAGCGATCAATTTTATTCACCAGATTATTGAGTTCGAAAGACCTTGATTATAAAGAGAGATTGAAGAAAAGATGGGCTGAACTTCGTAATCAAGGAGTATTTGGAATTGAATATATGGAGGCAAAAATGAAAGATATTAATGCTAAGATTAATGAAACTGTCCAACTCAATTCTATAATCTGGCCTTGGGATAGTAAGTGGTATTATGATAATAATAACTACGAAGAGGAGAAAGATCTTTTTATGAGGTTTGTCAAATTAAGGCTTGATGTCTTAGATAGAGAGTTTGATTATAATTAGTGAGCCAGACAACTAATATTTTTTGATGTCCTGTGAGTTTAGGATGTCACTAGTTTGATTTTCTTAAAGTCCAAAAATCTTAGAAATTTATAGTAGAAAAATCATTATGCATGGCACTGAGGATTAGATCACGTTTTGTCTCATTTGGCCTCTTAATTCACCTTAAATCATTCCTGTTTTTAAAACACGATAAGATGCGGCAGGTTGTTTCTGGTGTACGTCATAATATGATTTAAGTGATTGTTCAATTTGTCATTTTAAAATTTTTCAGATACCATTTCTAAACCCTTCGCAAGTTCAAAACTAGAATTATACCCATATATTAAAATATAACTCACCATATAACTAATTTCGCACCTCAGAGAAATTACAAATTATGAAACCATCCATACCAAAAGGTACGCGTGACTTCCTCCCCGCACAAGTATATAAACGAAACTTTATATTTGATACTATCAGATCAGTATTTAGAAAATATGGGTACCAGCCTATCGAAACCCCTACGATGGAGAACCTTAGCACACTGACAGGGAAGTATGGTGAGGAGGGAGATAAGCTTCTTTTCAAGATTCTAAATTCTGGAGAATTCCTAATGAAGAATAAAAAGGAAAAAATCAATCAAGAGGATATCGATAAAGGTGAAAAGCACATTCTACCGATTGTTTCGGAAAAGGGGCTTAGATATGACCTAACAGTACCTTTTGCGAGATTCGTTGTAATGAATCAGAACGAGATCGCACTACCATTTAAGAGGTTTCAGATACAACCAGTATGGAGAGCGGATCGCCCTCAAAAAGGCAGGTATAGAGAATTTTACCAATGTGATGTAGATGTAGTAGGATCTAATTCTCTCATGTATGAAGCTGAGTTGGTAAAAATATATGATGAAGTTTTCCACAAACTAAACCTAAAGTCAGTTATCAAGATTAACAATAGAAAAATACTTTTTGGATTAGCAGAGGCAAACGGGATACAAGATCACTTCATGAGTATGACTATGGCCATTGATAAGTTGGATAAGATAGGGGCAGAAAAGGTAGTCATAGAAATGACAAGTCGAGGAATAAATGAAAAAGCTGCAAAAAATGTATTGTCGCTTCTCATCATTGATAATTTGACTGATTTAGAAAAGGAATTTGCACATGCACCTACTGGACTCAAAGGAATAGAGGAGTTAAGGGAATTTCACAATTATTTAGATCTATGTACAGTATATAATAAAGTGAAGTTTGATATTTCCCTTGCAAGAGGATTAAGCTATTACACAGGTTGCATATTTGAAGTAGAGGCCGATATTGAAGTTTATCCTAACCTAAAGATGGGTAGCATTGGTGGAGGAGGAAGATATGATGACCTTACTAGTAACTTTGGACTCCAAGGGGTATCTGGTGTTGGAGTATCATTTGGTGCTGAGCGTATTTATGATGTGATGGAAGAAGAACAACTTTTTCCTCAAGGTGTTGAAAAAGATTTAGATGTATTGCTTATTGCGTTTGACGATGCTACTCATAAATTTGCATTTAAACAACTTCAGCTTCTAAGATCAATGGATGTAGTGGCGGACCTCTACCCAGAGCCAACCAAAATGAAGAAACAGATGAAATATGCAAATGCTAGAAATGTTCCATATGTATTATTGATAGGGTCAAAGGAGATGGAAACTGGTGAATACACATTGAAAAATATGATCACTGGAGAACAAAGTCTACATACATTTGATGAGATCGTTGAAAAGATAGCTACCGCATGATAATTCCTGTAAAGAATTTAAGAGAAATACAATCTGATCTTCAGTCAGGAAAGTATAGCATGTCTAAGTTAGTAGCTTCATATTTGGAGCAAGCCAAGCAGCATGAAGCGCTCAATATTTATATTGAAATATATGAAGCCGAAGTAAAGGCCAATGCCGAACTTTTAGATCAAAAGATGGCAAACGGTGATGCTCTTGGAAGTCTGTTTGGTTGTGTAATTTCTGTAAAGGATGTTATATCCCAAAAAGATCAGGGATTAACTGCAGCTTCTAAAATTCTAAAAGGATATAAATCTCCATATAATGCTACCGCAATACAAAGAGTATTAGCACAAGATGCCATCATTATAGGTCGGACAAATTGCGATGAGTTTGGTATGGGATCTGCCAATGAAAATAGCGTTTATGGGCCGACTAAAAATGGTGCTGACCCTGAAAGAGTTCCTGGTGGATCCAGTGGTGCAGCTGCAGTATCGGTGCAGATGAATACGTGTTTGATTGCTCTAGGTTCTGATACTGGAGGATCCGTACGTCAGCCAGCTTCGTTTTGCGGAGTTTATGGTTTAAAACCTTCTTATGGTCGAATTTCTAGGTATGGATTGATCGCTTATGCATCTTCTTTCGATCAGATAGGAATTTTAGGGCATAATCCAGATGATATTGGGTCAGTACTAGAAGTGGTTTCTGGCAAAGACCCTATGGATGCCACGTCTTCTAGTCATATTGTTGATTCTTATGATAAAAATGATTTTAAACCAAATCCAAAAATAGCTTACTTCCCTTCACTGATAGATCATGAGAAGCTGGATGAAAGCATAAAAGTTAATGTTTTACAAAAAATAGAACAATTACGCTCCTCAGGTGCTTCTATTGTCGCTAAAGAATTTGGTTATGCTGATTTTTTGGTTCCTACATATTATGTATTGACTACAGCTGAAGCATCTACAAACCTTAGCAGATACGATGGTGTACGTTATGGACATAGATCTAATTCTTCTGAAAGCTTAGAGAAGATGTATGTCAATAGCCGTACAGAGGGATTTGGTAAAGAAGTGAAGAGACGTATTATGTTAGGCACATATGTATTGAGTGAAGGATACTTTGATGCATATTTTACTAAGGCTCAACAAGTAAGAAGGTTGATCACGGAAGAAATGGATAAAGTATTGGAGGAGTGTGACTTTTTGGTGTTACCGACTAGCACAAGTTTGCCATGGAAAGTGGGCGAAATGGAAGGCGACCCTGTTGCTGTGTACTTATCAGATATGTATACAGTTTTGGCAAACCTTACGGGATTACCAGCTATAAGTATCCCTTCAGGTACTAATAATGAAGGTTTACCGTTTGGTATTCAGATAATGTCAAAAAAGTATTCGGAATACGATCTCTTATCTATAGCAAAAAGCTTAAAATCTACTACTATCTAAAAATAGTGGCTTTCACCAATAATAATCAAAATAGAAAAAGGTTGGCATAGTTGTTGTTTATTAACATAATACATATTATATAAATAGTTAATGTGTATTATTGTGGAAATGGATAATTATATGTACCTTTGCGCCACCAAAATAAAGCGAGAGCTATTTTTGGGAACAAAAGCAAATAAAATACTGTTTTTTATACATTCCCCTAATAATATATTGTGTAATCAACAAACCCAAGATTCGATTTTAATTAAATAGTATCCATGAACAGAATATATCATACTGCTCTGCAGTGTAAAGTCATACTCCTTGCCTTATTTATAGGGTTATCAGCATCTTTCGGAGCCTTCGGGAACGTGACTGCCGAAACGCACAAAACAATAGAAGATAGAATTCTTAGCCATGGTAGTTCTGTGGAAATCCAATATAGCTCGGAGGTTAAAAAAAGAATTAACCAATACATTAAACATCAAAGAGCGATGAGTGAAGTATTGATTGGCCGTAGTAAAATCTACTTTCCTGGTTTCGAGCAAATATTAAGAGAAAAAGGACTTCCTACAGATCTAAAATATCTATCAGTTATAGAATCTGGATTAAAACCATCGGCAACCTCAAGATCAGGAGCAGCAGGATTATGGCAGTTTATGAGACCAACGGGAAAAATGATGGGTCTCAAAATATCAAGAACTGTAGACGAAAGGCGTGATGTCGAAAAGTCTACTATGGCAGCAGCCGAATATCTATTAAAGTTATACAATCAGTTTGATGATTGGACATTAGCAATAGCTGCATATAATTGCGGTCCTGGAAATATGCGCAAAGCAATTAGAAAATCTGGGGGTAAAAAGAGTTTTTGGGAAGTTATGAAATACCTACCTAAAGAAACTAGAGAGTACGTACCTAAATTCATCGCTATGACTTATATGATGAACTACTATTATGAGCACGATCTTATGCCAGCAATTCCAAATCAAGATCTAATCAATACAAGTACCGCAAAAGTATACGAGTCATTAAATCTTAACAAACTTAGTAAGGAGTTGGATATCGAGTTAACAACAATGCGTACATTAAATCCTAGCTTTATTAGAAACTATATACCTAAATCAGAAAACGGGATATATAATTTGGTGTTGCCTACTCCGGAAATGAGAATAGTAGCCAGAAAATACAATGTATTAGCCTCTCTACCAAGATTAGAGGAAAAGGAAACGAAAGATATGGCAATTGTAAATTTGGCCAGACCTTCTATCGAGATAATTAATATTCCTCATGCTCAATATATCACTAAGGACATGGGTGGTCAACCTAGTAAAGTGAAATCTATGTACGCTCATACAGTAGCATTAGGTAGAAAGAGAGATAAAAGACATTCCGTTAAGCCAGATGCTTACAAGATGGATAATAGAAAATATACAATAGCTTCTTTTGTTGATATTGTTAAATCATCTAGAAAGTCACTATAGGCGAATATAATACCCACCAAATAACAGGTGTTAATAAAAAATGAGATATTTGAAACACCATTTGAAGGAAACTTCGGGTGGTGTTTTCTTTTTGATAAAATTTAAATTAAAAGCATGTTAATAGTCCAAGATGTTTTGATAAGTGATGATGTGATAGAGCAAGAATTTATATGTAATCTATCTGCCTGTAAAGGTGCATGTTGTTGGGATGGAGACTATGGGGCTCCCGTAACCCCAGAAGAAGAAGAGACTATTGCAAGTGTTTTGGACATAATAAAGCCAATTCTATCTATAGAAAGTCAGAATTTACTTGAAGAAAAAGGGGCATTTGACAATTTTACTAAGGATAATTGGAGAGGTACATCATTACATTCTAATGGTTCATGTGTATTTATGACTTTTGATGAAGGTGGTACTGCCAAATGTGGAATAGAAAAGACGCAGCAAACTGGTGCCATCGATTTCAAAAAACCACTCTCATGTCATTTGTATCCAATAAGAGTAAATAAACAAGAGCCGGCTAGCTTCGAAGCTTGGAATTACGATGTATGGGAGATTTGCTCTCCAGCTTGCGACCTTGGAAAGAAAGAATCCGTCCCAGTCTACAAATTTCTCAAAGAAGCGATAATCAGATATAAAGGAGAAGCCTTTTATGATGAATTGGATCAAGCTGCTGAGCATTTGAAAAAGGAGAAAAAGGATAAGAAGTCATGAATATTTACGCTAAACTGATTAATAATATTATTTTCATGTTTTTATATAAAGTGGATGATACAGCTGAAACAAATGATGATTTAAAATTGTTAATCAAAATATAAGCCGTCATTTTGACAAAAGCTGTTTTCGATGATTGACAATTCACCTGTTGTGATTTAGTGGCTGAAATAGAAATGAATTAAGATACCTACTACAAATTAATTATTATGACAAATTTGAAATTTATTTTACCTTTTTCTGCCCTAATTGTACTGACAGTATTGAGTTGTTCATCGGAAGTAGATCCTCCTACAGAGCCTGTAGACCCTGGCACTGGTGAAGAATTATTTTGGTCAGATGAATTTGATGGCAACGGTGCAATAAATTCAAATTTATGGAATTTTGAAACTGGTGGAGGGGGCTGGGGCAATCAAGAAGTTCAAATTTACAGTAACAGTACTAAGAATGTCTTTAAAGAAGATGGAATCCTTAAGATCAAAGTGATTAAAGAATCTGATGGTACATTTTCATCTGGGCGTATAACGACACAAGATAAAATTGATTTCAAGTATGGTAGGGTTGATATTCGTGCCAAACTCCCTTCAGTCGCAGGTACTTGGCCTGCAATATGGATGTTGGGAGATAATTTTAGTACTGTCGGATGGCCATATTGTGGAGAAATAGACATCATGGAGCAGTTTGCAGATAAATCAAGTGTAGCTGCAACTTGTCATTGGAATAATAATGGTAGTACTGCTAGTTATGGTGAATCTGTGGCTTTAAGTACCGCATCAGAATTTCATATTTACTCATTAGTCTGGGAAGAAGGAAGAATAAAGGTTTTATTAGACGATGTTCAATTTTACGTTATTACTACCAACAGCTCAATGCCATTTGATGCTGATTTTTTCTTCATATTGAATGTTGCTATGGGTGGAACAAATGGAGGTACAATAGATTCTGGTTTCACAACGGATGTTATGGAGATAGATTATATAAGAGTTTACCAATAATTCGGAAAACCTAAACTTCAATGTGTAAATTTCTCGATGCATCTTTTGGGCCAATAAAAAGGTGTGTTGAAAATCACCTTATCTCAAAATAAACAAGTTTCAGGTACTGTAGATCTGAAAAACTATGGTAAATGCACTATCCACTCGCTACTAGGTAGTGCAGTTTAGGAGTTTTTACTAGTTATAATAGTTTGTATGCTACTCGAAGCAGTCACTGTTAATTTCCTATGAAATAATAACTGGTAGTTTTCTTTTTTCTACGTCCATTCACGGTCTGAATTTCTGGATGTGTATGTTTTTTCTATAATGAAATGATTTCTGTTTTTAGGAGGATAAATTCACAGACATCAACTTACAAAAGTAAAAGAGAAAAAAGGAATAGGAATTCTGAAACTGCGTTGCATATTTCGGATCATAAGAACTTAACAGGAGATACTACAACAGGATCTAACACAATACCACCTCCAAAAGTTATTTGCAAGTTGTGAGGCAGAAAGCTGCATTGAAAAGAAAAGGCTAATCAACGTACAACAGTTATTGAACCACTCTTCGTTCTTGATTGTCCGTTGCCAAGAGTATAATTAATAGCAAAAACATAAACTCCGGGTTGTACAATTTCCCCGTTAAACTCGCCGTCCCACCCACTTTGAGTTTCATTGAAAAGCATGTCAGTTTTCTCAAACATGAGCTCTCCTGCACGGTCAAATATTTGAATTCCATTCATATTTTCCAGCAAGCCATTATTGAACAGCATAAAATAATCGTTAGTCCCATCACCATTTGGACTAAAAACATTTGGATAGAAGATATCTACTTCATAATCGACATTTATGGTTATGGTTGCTGTAGCTGTACAGCCATTTATATCTTCAGCAGTGACTATGACGATTTCATGATCTGAATTTATCTCTACCTCTTTGCCTTCGGCCAGGAAGTTGCCATCACGATCAACCCATATAATAGAATTTAATAGATTATTATCTATATTAACATCAGCAGAAAGACTACCGTTCTCACCATATTTAATATCGACATCAAGGTCTGTGATGATTTCAAGAGGTTCAGAACTCGTGATTTCAAAAGTTTTGATTATTTCACATTCGTACTGATCGAAAATTGAAATGGTATTTGTTCCTGTAGAAAATTGCATAGCTGCCAGTTCGGTAAACATGCTTCCCTCAAATAAATATGTGAACGGCCCTAATCCCCCTATATATGATGTTATATCTATGGTACCATCAGAATCAGCAAAGCAAGTTGGATTGTTGACTGTAAATTCAATATCAGTGAATAAATTACTGTCTTCTAATATTCTCACAGTGTCATGACCAACACAGCCTATAGCTGAGTCAGTTCCAGTCAATATAAAAATACCAGGTCCATTAATAGTTAAAATTTCTGATGTCGAAGCCTGTCCGCCATCTATATTTGTCCATTGATAGTCTAGGCCTGGAACAAGAGTAGTTATATTAATGACTTTTATTGAATCATTGCATCTCCAGATATAGTCTTCATTTAGATTGAGGGTAGGATCATAAGAATTGTCGCTAACAGTGAATGATTCAGTAGCTGTACATCCATTACTTGCAGTAACAGTTAGCGTATAATTACCTGCAGACTGTAAATTTAAAACCTGATCAGTTGATGTATCCGTTCCTGATGCCCAAATAACAGAGACAATATTACTATTTGATGAGAATTGTGCCACAGGAATATTATCACTACAGTCGAAATCATCATGTATGACGGTCAAATCAGGATCGGTAAAATCTGATAAAACTTCTGTAGATTTTGAAATGTTACAGCCATTTGTAGTAGTAATGGATGCAGTGTAGATGCCCCCTTCAGTCACTGTAGGAGAGTTGTCGTTAGTTAAAAACCCACTTGGTCCAGTCCATGAAACAAATGCAATATTATCTGTCGAAGTGAGCTGGATAATGCCTGTGGTATTATTACAGTCCAATGATGGAGGAGTTAGAACAACAGTTGGTATCTGATCGTCAACTGTAACAGTATTTGATATAGTTTGGAAACACCCAACGGCGTTCAAAGGCACAGCATGAAAAGTAAATGTACCATCACTAGTAGCAAGATAACTTTCTGTTTGTGATACAGTATCTCCTAATTCATTGAGCCAAAATATTTGAATCGAATCTGGGTAGTTTGATGTGTATTCGGCAGTCATTCTTGCATCTTCATTGATACAATCAATTAATGTTTCTGCAATAGTGAGGTCAACATTTAGGTTCAGCTCTACGAGTTGTATTTGGATAAATGTATCACATCCATTTAATGAAAAATTAAAAAGGTTTGGTGTGCAGAATTCTGTGTTGTTGAATACGAAGCAATCACTTGGGCATATGTAATGTGTATCAACTGGTAAGTCAACCCTGTCTTTGGCTCTTATTTCTTGGACAATTATAGTACAGTTTTCTCGATCTGTACAAGTTACATCTACGTCAGTAAAATATGTTTGCCCACAAAATTCAGTTGTCATAGTCGGGCAGAGTTCTATCAATGGTAGAGTATCCAAGGTACTTTGTCCAATAGTTACTGTATATACTACATCATCAGTGCAATCACACATACCTCGGCATGTAGAGTAAAGAGGATTGAGAGTCATGAGGGGTTTAATCGTGTAGGTGCCAGGTATGTTCCAAGTGACGTTTAAAGAAGCGCGAATGTCCAAACTGTCATAATACATGGGAGAGGAAAGTATCGTAAATCCAGTGGTTGGCGTTATTTCCCAATCAATATATATTATACTGTCTAATTGTGCATTAAGTGGAAATGGGTTGCACCCGGTAAGCTCTTGCAGGATCTGACTTGCAGGCTCAAAAACATAAGTCTCGTCAAAACCAGTACAACCATGGTGGTCAAAAAGTAAATTGGTAACACCACAATCTTGCGGGCACTCTTCATCAACTGGAATATTTTCTATACAGACTCCACTGATTACATTTATAGCAAAGTCACAAACTGCATTATCATATCCATCAACATATAGGTAGTAGATATTTCCAGGTATAATGGTAATTGTGGAATCAGGTTGTAAATCTATATCGCCACTTGCCCCTTGTACAGTATTACATGCTATTTGTAAGTCATCTCCTAATTGCATATTGAGATTACAATCCATGTATATACCTGCAGAAATCCCAGGTCCCGAATTGTCAAAAATACAATTGTCGTAAGTAATATTTAAATGAAGAATTGAATCGTCTGCAATGAAAGAAAACCATTGTGTGTTTTCTGCCGTACCACTATTTCCACAAATGGGGAATGGTTGTGGCAAAGGAGAGAGTGACTGAATTAAAGATCCATTATATCCATCTAGCTCAGAACCGCAGAGATACATTGCTTCATCACATAGAAAGCCATAGTTGGTAGGAGTAGGGAATATATCCTGACCAAACATCTCTTGAGTTAGAGACGCTAAAAATATGATGACAAATAAAAGGTATTTCTTCACTAAAGTATTTTGTTAAAACAAACTGGCTGCAAAATTAGAAAATTCAGTTTTGATAACGCACAATAGACAGACATATTGGTGAAAATGATGCAATAAAAGTCATATATTTTAATAGTAGATGTATAAGTGGCTGGTAAAGGTGATTAGAACGCAAATAATTAAGGCACAATTGCAATTAGTACATTGATAATTACATAATGTACTCTACTTTACTTCAAAACCCTTCCAACAGGATACCTCATGAAAGTTGGTTCATAATGAGGAGACCTTTCGTATACAAAATTCAATTGTGCATATGCACTTTTAGTAAATTCTGGATCTGAAGCTTTTTTCTCTTCAAGTGCTCTTCTTACATCAGGATTTCCTTTAAGAAATTCAGCCGCAAGATCTTCGAAAACATAAGATGAAAAATGTTCTTTTTGCATCAATATGCCATCGAAGAAATTCCAAGCAAACCATGAGTCTGGCCCTTGGGGTTCTAAGGTCTGAATGATGTAACAGTTCATCTTTTGATCTGTCTGGATTAGGAAATCACCTTTATGATATTGAATGTTTTGAATAGACTTAGATACTTCAACCTTACTATGTAGGAAGTGACCTTCATATGGCTTGGCTGGTGACTTATAATCTAAGATTTTATATATCTCTACTTTTAAGATTTCATCTGCATCGAGCTGAATCACTTCCACTCCATTTGCTTTCATTTTGTCAACTATTTGTTTATATACTCTTGGGATCACATATGCGCTTGGTTTCTGGACTACTAGATTGGATTTATATGTATTATAAAATGGGATCTCTTTTTCATACGGAGCATCATGATCATAATATAATCGATCCAAGCCGCTTATTTCACTTGGTTTGTATTTTGCTTCATACCCTTTGAAAAGTAACTTTCCTACTGCTTCGATATCTACTTCCCAATTCAGATCAAATTCGGACTTAGTCTTTGTATTATATATCGCACTTTTTCGGGCTTTAAGTATATTATTATGGTTTTCAGCCACATGTTCTAGCATCGATCTCATGAAGTGATAAGTACTCATCACCCTATCCTTAAATGGCTTGAGCATATGTGTTTCGGGCATAAATGAGATACTGTTGTGTAGGTTAGCATAACCTGAAGAATACCTAGCAAGATCTAGAAAGCCTGAAATGCCTTCATCAGGTGTAGTACGAGCAAACACATAAGGTGTCATTTCATATCCCTTTTCTTTCATTTTTAAAAATAATTCTGGAAGCATCTTGTCTTGCATGTAGGTACTCAAAGCGGGCTCCATTTTATCTTTTTGGGTGGGTATTAAGGTCATGACGTAGGGATAATCCGCACCATTAGAAGTATGATTGTCGATCAATATATCTGGACTCCATTTTGTATATAATTTGTTGAATGACCTAGAATTTTCTGTATCGCCCTTTATGAAATCACGATTTAGATCAAGATTTTGCGCATTTCCCCTAAATCCGTATGCTCTAGGCCCTTGTTGATTTGCTCGAGAAAAACTGCCGCGATTAAGGTGGCCACTGATATTATAGATAGGAATGATGATTACCACAGCATGATCCAATAAGTTGTTTCTCTTTTTTCGAAGATCTCTTGCTAACATCATACTTGCATCAACACCACATGGCTCTCCTGGATGAATGGCATTATTTATAAAAATGATTGCTTTTCCATCATCTCTGATTTGCTTTGGATCGAACACCCCATCTTTCGTAATTATTATTTCATGAAGGGGATTACCACTATCAGTCATTCCGAATTCATTGACCTTGATTGATGAGGGGTACGCTACTTGCAATTTAAGGTAATATGATATCGCTTCATCATAAGTAGCAGTATAGTCTCTATCTTTTTCGAATGGCGTGACCAAGTCTTCTGATATGGGATTTGGCCCTTGTGCCATGAGTAGATTGTTTGCAGTGAATATGAATAGTAAAAGTGTACTAAGTATAAAGAATCTATGCATAAATTCGCGAGTTTATTTTTTAATCACAAAGTGTAGGATGAAAATTTAGATTCTTCGTTACAAAATGACTTAATCTTTTACAAAACTCATCAACTCATCTATATATTTTCTGGAGTTGAATAATCGAGGGACTTTATTTTGACCACCTACCTTGCCTTTGCTGGTAAGCCATCTTAGAAATGTGCCAGGAGATACGGGTACGATTTGAAGCCTTTTCAGTGCCATGTCCTTATATCTTTTGGCAGCATAGTCAGAATTGATTTTTTGTAGATTATCATCTAATAACAATTCAAATGCCTCCAAACTATCAGGTTTTTTTTCGAATTCTATTAACCATTGATGGCCTCCTTTGCTACCATGATTCATAAATATTGGTGCAACCGTATAGTCAGCAACTACAGCTGGCAGCGCGTTTAGAGTTTCAGCTATTGCTTTATCTGTATCGCCTACCATTACCTCTTCACCGAATACATTTATGAAGTGTTTAGTTCTGCCACTTACCGATATTCTGTATGGTTTTATTGATGAGAATTCCACTGTGTCACCAGGCATATACCTCCATAATCCAGCCGAAGAACTGATAACAATTGCATAATTGGTGTTAAGGGTTACTTCAGATAATGTTATTGATTTTGGAGCATTATTTACTAACTCTTCCATAGGAATGAATTCATAATAGATATCATTATCTAAAAGAAGAAGCATTCCTTTTTCATTGCTTCTGTCTTGGACCCCAAAATATCCTTCGGACGCGTTGTACACTTCAAAATATTTGAAACTGGGGTCAGGGAAGAACTCTTTGAATTGATCTATGTATGGACCAAACCCTACGCCGCCATGCATATAATATTTTACATTAGGCCAAACTTCATGCATATTCTTAGCACCAGTTGCTCTTAATATCCTCTTGAAAAGAACAATGGTCCATGTAGGAACTCCACCAAACATAACGATATCATCCTTGCTGCAGATCTGGCTCATCAATCTGATTTTTTCTTCCCAATCATGCAGACAAGCCGTTTTAAAATCTGGAGAATAAAACGGTCGACCAACAGCTGGCATTCTATGAAGAAGAATAGCAGATATGTCACCAACAGTTACTTTAGAATTATGCTCCCATTGGCTCAAAGCCCCACCCATGATCAAACTTTTCTTTTGAAAAATTTCGCTCTTAGGATCTTCATGGTAGGTGATAGCCATTGTATCCCAACTAGCTGCTACATTGTTTTTGTAGAAAGAATCTTCAGATACGGGGATAAATTTTGATCTATCATTTGTAGTGCCTGATGATTTGGCATACCACTTTATAGATCCTGGCCAGAGAACATTGCTCTCTCCTTTCATCATTCTATTGATATATGGCTTCACGGCTTCATAATCAATAAGGGGTACATTTTTGGTAAAAGAAGCATGGTCAGTTATTTGAGAGAACTTATATTTCTTACCATATTCCGTGCCTTTAGCTCTCTTTAATAAAGAGGCAAAAGTTGTTTCTTGTAATTCAATAGGAGTATTTCTCATTCGTTCAATACGTTTGTATCTAAGTTTGAGATATTGTTTTACGCCTTTATTGAATAGTTTTTTCATGGCTGTGTACTTCTACACAATTATAAGAAAGAATAATTTGATAGTTGAATCTTTTGAATGACTATTACAATTCGGTTTTTACAAAAGATTTCATGGATTATTATATTCCGCTTAATTACAATTGGATAAAAGAAAATGTATAGATCCAGACCCAGAAAAGCATATTTAGTTGCATAAGCAATTAGTTAAGCTATTTTATTTTAATTACGGTATTAATTATTGGACAATATCATTGTAAATGAATTAGTTATAAACATCTAATATTTTCTTAAATCTCAACAAAAAGGATGGTTTTTGTGTTAAAAATCAGATTTTTGCTCTGTTTTAGGAATTACTTATTTATGAATATTAAATAACGGACCCTAAATAGGAACAACCCCCAAAATTATTACCACTAATTGTAAATAGATGAAATATACATTTAATAACTTTTTGATATTCGCAGCAGCAATGATGTTTGTCGTTAACCTTTCGGCACAAGATGTGACTCGAATCAGAGGAAAAGTTTTTGATGCTAAGACAGGAGAGGCATTGCCATTTGTTGATGTAGGATTGAAAGGAACGAATGTAGGTGTGTCTACAGATTTAGATGGTTATTATAATATTGAAACAAGATTTCCAAGCGACACAGTATTTGCAGCCTTTATAGGGTATAAAACGGTATTTCAAAAAATAACAATAGGAGAGACCAATAAAATAGACTTTAGGATTTCTGAAGAGGGTTTGTTGATGGAAACTGTTGAAATCAAAGAAAAAAAGGCGAAATACAGCAAAAAGAACAACCCGGCGTTGGATTTAGCTAGAAAAGTAATAGGTAATAAGTATACTAATAGCTTAAAGGGAAAGGATTACTACAGGTACAACCAGCAAGAGAAAATCAATATTGATATTAATAATATCACTGAAGACTTTAAGAATACAAGATTTATTAGAAAGCTTGATTTTCTGTGGGACTATATAGATACCTCAGAGGTTAATGGTAAAACATTTCTACCATTATTTATGAGAGAAAACTTATCCACTATTCATTATAAGAAAGATGGAGATCGATTAAAGGAGGTGAGAAAAGCTTCCAAATTTACTGAAGTAGATAAAACCATAGATCCTGGTACAATAAATAATGTTGTTGATGCCCTCTACCAAGATATAGATATCTATGAAGAAAAAATAGATTTATTGGAGTTGCAGTTCGTAGGTCCATTTGCAGACGCCGGAGATGATTTCTATAGATACTACATAATAGATACCACAACTGTAAATGGTAAAGAAGCTATCAACCTTGCTTTTATACCTGCTGTAAAAGGAAATTTTGGATTTACTGGAAATATTTTTGTGTCCAACGATAATAAATTCACGATTCTTAAAGTGGATATGGGAATCATCGATGGTATGAATATCAACTTCGTAAGAGACTTAAGAATAGTGCAAGAATTTGAGGCATATGGTGATGATTATATCAAAACTAAGGATCAATTGGTTATAGATTATTCATTGACAGATAATAGTTTTGGGATGTATGGCACGCGTACGCTGCATTTTTCTGATTATGATTTCTCGAAACCAGAGGACGAATCTTTATTTGGAAAGCTAGATAAAATCATCTACTTGGATGGTGCCGAAGAAAGAGATGAATCCTTTTGGCAGGCAAATAGGATACAGCAATTAGAAAAAAATGACGTGGAGCTCTATACCATGATCGAAACATTACAAAATGATAGATATTATAAGACATATGCATATTTTACAAGGATTATTTTCACTGGTCACGCTCCGTTTGGACCAGTGCAATTTGGACCTATTGCCACATTTTTAAGTTTCAATGATGTAGAAGGACTTAACTGGAGGTTCGGTGGGGAGACTAGACCCAGTTTTACTCCCAAACTAAAACTTCAGGGATACATAGCAAGAGCGACAAAAACTCAAGAATGGAAGTACAATGCGGGTGCTACGTATACATTTAATGAAAATTATAACGACAATCCTAGACATTTCTTAAGGATAACTGCGGAGAGAGAAAGTATCTTCCCAGGACAAGAACTTGATTTTTTTAATCCAAGTAATTTCTTCCTTTCGTTTCAACGAGGAGATGCTACAAAGATGCTATTGGCAAAAAACTTTGAGTTAAACTATGTTCATGAGTCTTCTGGATTCAATTATCATGTAGATGTTCGCAGAAAGCAAAGAAACGCTTATGGTTCATTGGAATTCAATTTTTTCGATGACGATGGAAATAAAAACACGCTTGAGGATGTGACGACTTCAGAATTGAGTTTAGGGTTTCGATACGCACCTAATGAACAATTTCTTCAAGGAAAGAACAATAGAACGCAAATTTTTAATGAATACCCAATTCTTACAGTTGATTTCACACAGGGAATTGAAGGTGTGTTAGGTGGTGATTATCAATATAGTAAGCTAAAGCTAAATCTATTCAAACAATTCGAATGGTTGACTTGGGGTAAATCCAACGTAGTCCTAGAAGGGGGAAAAACATGGGGTGATGTTCCATATATCCTTCAAAATATACCCAGGGGAAATCAAACTTATGCTTATCAATTGACATCATATAATATGATGAATTTCTTGGAATTTGCTGCCGATCAGTTCGTTTCTCTTAATGCAGAACACTTCTTTATGGGGTCTGTGATGAATCGAATTCCACTTATCAAAAAATTGAAACTTAGGTCTATTGTGTCATTTAAAGCATATTACGGAACACTATCTGATCAACACAACCCCAACCTTAATCCAGGCTTGGTACAGTTCCCAACAGATGAGGCGGGTAATCCTACAACATTCCTCCTTAGCGATAGGGAACCATATATGGAAGCTAGTTTAGGATTTTCTAATATTCTTAAGATTCTAAGATTTGATCTTGTACAGAGACTCAACTATCTAGATCAACCTGATGTGCCAGCACTATTTGGTAATAAAGGATTGGGGCTAAGAGTACGGACCCTAGTAGAATTCTAATTTGAGAATAATTTAAACGGATAGGTCGTTACCAAGGTATAGTTTGACAATTCAATATTTTATGAATAAACTTTATCTTATTATTCTACTCATACTTCCGTTGGTATGTTTTTCTCAGTCAAATGCACAAGTTGACAAAAGTATTGATTCGCTGACATTTTTTTTCTCATCCTCTACTACCCTAAGTGAGAGAACTGATATTTTTCGTCAAAAAAGAAATCTATTAAAGATAAAGCAAGAGCGAAGTTCGCGGATCATATACCCAAATCTTGATTCAATAAATCAAGCTGAAATTAGAATGATAAATGACCTCTGGACATTGTCGACAAAATCAAAAATCACTCCGTCTTATCGAGACAGTCTTTATTCAGTAATATCAAAACACAAAATAGGCCTAGATATAATGATTGATAATGTTGAATTTATGATGTGGGATATTAATTCTATGTCTTTAGATGATTTTAGCAACTATCCAGTCTTTATGTTTTTATCTGAAAATTTTTCATCTTGTTATTTCGATTATATTGATGAAAAGGTTTGCGAAGATTCTTTTATCAAAAAGTTAGATTTTCTTCTTTTAACCACATATGATGCTGTGCAAAAAAGCAACTTTAATAAACAAAGAATTTTATCCTTATTGGATAAAGAATGTGTGGGTATAAAACAGAAGGAAGCTATCGAATTATATCTTTCAATTTTTGAAAATTAATTGGGTCTAAAATATTACTATTTACTTTTTACTCTCTCGAATCTTCTTATATAATTTTGTAAAGAATACCAACACTCCCATCACTCCAATAATAGATACAATTAATATCAATGGATTGGTCGCATTTTTATATACCGCAATTGAAGCAATTAATATCAAAAACAAAGTAGGAACCTCATTGAATAATCGGAACTGAGTTGATGAGAACCCCGTTTTTCCTTTTTCAAGTTTTTTGATTAGAGATTTACAATAACCTTGATATCCAGACAATAGAAAAACAAGCAGAAGCTTAAAGTGAAGCCAATAATTAGCTTTGAGCCAATCCCAACCTGTGTCTTGCACCATGACTGCTATCATTCCAATACCAAATATCCAGGTAATGGTCATAGCAGGATTACATATTATCTTATAGACGCGCCACTCCATAATATTGAATTGCGCTTTCAAAATATCTTGTTTGGGCTGGTCTTCATCATATGCTTCAGTATGGTATACGAACATGCGCACTAAGTAAAACAGACCTGCGAACCAAGCAGTAAATCCTATAATGTGGACAATTTTGAAAATATAGAATGCATTCATAAGTGTGGGTTGAGGATGCAAATATATTTATTCTCAGGTTGGGCGAGATCACCGTATTGTAAATTTTGGCTCCTGCACATCGTTCCATTGATTTGTATACTCGCTAATGTGGTGTTACGTTCTAAGTTAAATACTCGATTTAAGATCATGGTAGGCTTTAGAGTTTGACAAAAATATCAGCGAGATATCACCTCAATTATATAACATAGCTCATTACTCAATTCCCTTGTTATCTTTGCGCCATGCAGTATTTATTATTAGACAATGTTAGTAAATCTTATGGTGAGAAGACGCTCTTTGAAGGGCTCAGCTTATCAATAAGTAAAGGAGATAAAATCGCTCTAGTTGCCAAAAACGGAAGCGGTAAAACAACCTTGCTTAGGGTGATTTCTGGCGAAGAAGCTCCAGAAGGAGAAAATGCCAAGATCCACTTTGCCAAAGACATCAAGATTGCCTACCTGAAGCAAAATCCAGAACTTAACCCCAATGATACTGCGCTAGAAGCACTACTCAATAGTGACAATCCTGCTATACAAGCCATACAGGCATATGAAATGGCTGTGATAGATAAGGATGAGATAAAGATCCAGCAACAAGTATCTATCATTGAAGATCTCAAGGCTTGGGACATCGAAGTGAGAATCAAGGAAATATTGAGCAAATTAAAATTAGACTCGCTAGATCAAACGATTTCCTCTATGTCAGGAGGTCAACAAAAAAGAGTTGCCTTAGCCAAAATATTGATCGATCAGCCAGATTTTTTGATCTTGGATGAACCTACGAATCACTTGGATTTGGAGATGATCGAGTGGTTGGAAATTTATCTACAGACTGCAAATCTGACCTTATTTATGGTGACGCACGATAGGTATTTTCTCGAGCGAGTGTGTACTGAGATCGTAGAGTTAGAGCGAGGCATTATGCATGTTCACAGGGGTAATTATTCTAATTTTCTAGAGAAGAAAGCTGCTCGTATGGCCAATGATGCGGTTGTATTAGATAAAACTAAAAAACTATATGCTAAAGAGTTGACCTGGATTAGGCGTCAGCCAAAAGCTAGAGGAACGAAGGCAAAATCTAGAGTTGATTCGTTTGACGATATCAAAGCTAAAGCACATATTAATCTTGATGATGACGAATTAAAAATCCATATCAAGGCGGCTCGTATGGGTTCCAAAATCGTGGAAGCTCATGCTGTGCAGAAATCATTTGGAGATAAGGTGATATTGAATTCTTTCACTTATAAATTTACGAAAGGAGAGCGTGTCGGTATAGTTGGACCAAATGGGGCGGGGAAAACTACTTTTCTCAAACTACTGACCAAAGACATACGACCTGACGGTGGAAAAGTGGTCATAGGAGATACGATTGTATTCGGCTACTATACACAGTCTGGGATGAACCTATCGGAAGACAAAAGGGTGATAGATGTGATCAGGGATATTGCAGAATATATACCTTTAGAAAAAGGGCTCAAATTGACTGCAGAGTCACTTCTAGAGCGTTTCATGTTTCCTCGTCTACAACAGCAAGTATATGTATCACAGCTGAGTGGAGGAGAGAAAAGAAGACTGTATCTCCTTACTGTATTGATGGAAAATCCGAATTTCCTTATTCTTGATGAGCCGACCAATGATTTGGATATAGTTACGCTTAATGTGCTCGAAGAGTATCTAATGGATTTTCCTGGGTGCCTGATTATAGTATCTCACGATAGGTATTTCATGGATAAGTTGGTAGATCATATGTTTATCCTCAAGGGAGATGGAGAAGTTAAGGACTTCCCTGGTAACTATACTGAATACAGGAATAAACGAAAGATAGAAAATCGGAATCAGCCAAATAAGGAAATTGATACTGAAAAAGAAGAACAAAAAGAGGTAAAAAAAGCCAGTTTCGAGCAGCGAAAAGCCTACAATCGAGTGATGAAGGAGATCGAAAAACTCGAGGCGAAAAAAGCTAAAATCACAGAATCATTTAATAATCCTGACCTTACATCTGAGCAAATAACAAATCTATCCAAGGATCTTTCGACCGTGAATGCATCGATAGAGGAGAAGGAAGAGTTATGGATGGAATTGGCGGAATTGGTTGAGGATTAGATGTGATCAGTGCGGGAACGAGCACGTATCTTCCATCTAGGCTTCTCATAATGCGAATATCCAATTATTATTTCTAAATTGTAGTAGATTAAACCAAACTACCTCAATGATTCTCACTTGCTTATTTTATAGTATTTTATGCATTTTACCATTTCAAAGTGAGACAATCTATTCTGAATACCAACCCTCTGAAACGACGTTAGATTGTGATTACAATGCTGAGCAAGCAATATCAAAAAACGCGCTCGATGTGTCAAATATTCCACTAGAATTACTGGTAGATGCCAATGCTGTAGTGAGATACGAGCATAAGATCTGTAATATTTTATCTGAAAAGAGGCTGCAGATCGTAGTTGAGAAGGCAGTCACAGTCCTATCAGAAAAGGGTATTTCATCAGGAGATATTTCCATTTATTACAATGGTGAAGCGGATGAAATCAAAGACTTGAAAGTTGAAATATTAGACGCAAAAGGTAATCGAATAACGAAGATTAAGAAAAAGGAAATTAATGATGTTAGTCAGTATGACGGCTTTTCAATAGCGAATGATGCAAGAAGAAAAATTTACCGCCATGTGTCAAATTCTTTTCCTTACACAGTTTTGTTTTCCTACAAGAAGGAATCTCCCAATACGCTCATTATTCCTTCATGGTTTCCCATATGGCAGACGAATGTTTCTATCGAAGTAAGCACTTATAAAATAAATTCTAATGTGCGACAACTTACGATTACAAACAAGCCTTATAACATTGAACAATATGGAATATCTGTAGATAATAAGAAAAACATTTTCGCAGCGAAACATATTAAAGCTTTTAAATCAGAAAAGAAAACACCATCTATCTATAGTTTTTTGCCGTTTGTTCGAGTTAGTCCATCTTCGTTTCACTATTTTGACTTTGATGGTTCCTATTCAGATTGGAAATCATATGGTAAGTGGATGTATGATAATATGCTGACTGGAAGAGGTGGGTTACCTCCAGAGTTAATCGCCGAAATAGAACAGAAGCTCAATCCTGAATTATCTGGTGAAGAAAAAGCAAGAATAATATACGACCATGTCACGAATTCAACGAGGTATGTAAGCGTGCAACTTGGAATCGGAGGATTCATGCCATTTAAGTGTACTGATGTTTATAATCTGAAATATGGTGATTGCAAAGCGCTGAGTTACTATACACAGAACCTGTTGCAGCACTTCGGAGTAGAGGCTATTTATACTGAAATTAAGAGTGATCGTGAATATAATTATGACTATGATACAGAACTGCCAGGTGTAGATCAAGGAAATCATATTATTTTATGTCTTCCGAATGAAGGAGACACGATCTGGTTGGAGTGTACTTCAAAAGATATCCCCTTTGGCTATACTCATGCAGGAATAAATAATAGAAAAGCATTGCTCATCAAACCAGAGGGCGGTGAAATAATAACCACGGCTACATATTCACCAGAAGAGAACTTATCTGTCAGGAATATAACGTTGCATCTACGTGAAGATGATGGATTGATTATCGATTTCATAAATGAGCATAGAAATTTGAAACATGAAAGTATGCGCCCTTTCTTAGATGTACAAAAATCAAAACAAGATAAATACATCAAAGAATATTATTACGACCAGTTGGCATCTCTCTCTATAGAAACATATCAAGTGGAGATGGATGATAAGAATGTAATCTTGCATGAAAAAGGGACCTTCATCACTACCAACCATATTGAAAAAGCGGGAAATTATAGAATGATTCCGCTCAATGTATTCACTTTTAGTATTCCAGATAAACTAGAGACCGATCG